>JAEWKB010000292.1 GCA_023386255.1 Bacteroidota bacterium | reverse complement strand
GTTCCAATTCAAGCAATTCATCATACAGCAAGACCGCTGCGCCATGAAAGTTGGCACAGATGGCGTACTGCTTGGCGCCTGGGCACCTGTGGAACATAATCCCTTTTCAATATTGGATATTGGAGCGGGCACCGGCCTCATTGCACTAATGCTGGCACAGCGAAGCCATGCCGAGCAAGTAGATGCCCTTGAAATAGACGAAGATGCTTACGAGCAGTGCGTAGATAACTTTGAAAACAGCCCCTGGGGCGACAGGTTGTTTTGCTATCATGCCGGGCTTGATGAGTTTATGGAAGAGCCGGAAGATGAGTATGACCTTATAGTTTCCAATCCGCCTTTTTACACTGATGATTATAAAAGCGGCGATGAACAACGCGATACTGCACGCTTTGCCGATGCGTTACCTTTTGAAGACCTGGCTGAAGCTGCCTCAATACTCCTGAGCGATATCGGAATTTTCGCTGTTATCATACCTTATAAGGAAGAAGAAAGGTTTATAGCGCTTGCCGCTGAGAATGAATTGTTCCCCATAAAGATTACCCGTGTAAAAGGAACACCTTCATCTGAAATCAAACGAAGCCTTATTGCATTTTCAAGAATACAAAAAGAACCTGTTATTGATGAATTAGTGATTGAAACTGCCCGGCATCAATACACACCTGAATATACGGCACTCACACAGGACTTTTACCTGAAGATGTAACCACTATTCTTCCACTTTTATTAAAAAACATCACATTTTCTTATTGAATTGTTAGGTTTGTTATTTACTTTTGCGCCAGATAAAACAAAAGTACATGAAACCAGATCTTTTCCAGGCACCTGATTACTACCTGCTTGACGAACTGCTGAACGACGAGCATAAAATGGTGCGCGATGCTGCCCGTGAGTGGGTAAAGCGCGAAGTATCTCCTATTATAGAAGACTATGCCCAAAAGGCTGAATTCCCGAACCAGATCATTAAAGGCCTTGCCGATATTGGCGCCTTTGGCCCTTACATACCGGAAGAATATGGCGGCGCAGGCCTTGACCAGATTTCATACGGGCTTATAATGCAGGAAATCGAAAGGGGCGACAGTGGAGTGCGTTCAACAGCATCAGTACAGTCATCATTGGTGATGTACCCTATCTGGAAGTACGGAAATGAAGAACAACGCATGAAATACCTTCCTAAGCTTGCTTCAGGCGAGTTCATGGGATGCTTTGGGTTAACTGAGCCTGACTATGGCTCTAACCCAGGCGGTATGGTTACTAACTTTAAAGATAAAGGCGACCACTACCTGCTTAACGGCGCAAAGATGTGGATATCTAACGCACCATTTGCCGATATTGCCGTAGTGTGGGCTAAAGATGAGACAGGAAGGATACACGGCCTTATAGTAGAGCGTGGCATGGAAGGCTTCTCTACTCCGGAAACTCATAATAAATGGTCGCTTCGTGCATCTGCCACAGGCGAACTGATTTTTGACAATGTAAAAGTACCTAAAGAAAACCTGCTGCCTAATAAATCAGGCCTTGGGGCACCGCTTGGCTGCCTTGACTCTGCCCGATACGGTATTGCATGGGGTGCTATAGGAGCAGCTATGGACTGCTATGATACAGCCCTGCGGTATGCTAAAGAACGTGTACAGTTTGACAAGCCTATTGCCGCCACTCAGCTACAGCAGAAAAAACTGGCTGAGATGATTACCGAAATTACTAAGGCACAGCTCCTTACCTGGAGGCTGGGCGTACTTCGTAATGAAGGCAAAGCCACATCGGCACAAATATCTATGGCTAAAAGGAATAATGTTGACATGGCCCTGCACATAGCACGTGAGGCAAGACAGATACTTGGCGGTATGGGTATAACGGGCGAATACTCTATAATGCGCCACATGATGAACCTTGAAAGTGTTATAACTTATGAGGGAACACATGACATACACCTTTTAATAACGGGTATGGATATAACAGGCCATGCAGCTTTTAAATAAAAAATTGAGCCCCTCCTATATGAGGGGCTTTTTTTAACGATTGTTTAGGCAACTTTAGCACATGTTTTGCGTCTTTATTTAAGGAATCAGTATCATAACATGGTACTATTCTCTAATTGATAAATTCGATATAAAATCGTACGGTTGCACTAAACCTTTTTTAATTTTGTAAAAACATTTGCTATGAACATAGATACTATCAACAGTAGTATCCGTCCTCAAAAGGAACTCCTGTTACAGCACTCATTATATAATAAAGTAAAAACTATTGATGACCTCAGGCATTTTGTTGAGGGGCATGTATATGCGGTATGGGATTTTATGTCGTTGCTAAAAGCGCTTCAAAATAAACTTACCTGTACCTCTACCCCATGGATGCCGCTTGGCAATCCTGAAACAAGGTATTTGATAAATGAAATAGTACTGGCTGAAGAAACCGATTTAAACAACGAAGGCAAAAGGCAGAGCCACTACGAAATGTATATTGATGCCATGGAAGCCTGTGGCGCTGATACATCTGAAATTGAGAACTTTCTTGATAATGTTGTTGAAACCCAAAACATATTTGTATCAATTAAGAAAAGCAACCTTCATAAAGACATAAAAGCATTTCTGGATTTTACCTTCAGGATCATAGAGCAGGGCAGGCCACATGAAATAGCGGCAGCTTTTACATTTGGGCGCGAAGACCTCATTCCTAAAATGTTTACGGCAATACTTAAAAATTTTCAGGAAAACTTTCCTGAGACCAATCTTGATAAGCTGATTTATTATTTTGAAAGGCATATAGCCCTTGATGCTGATGAACATGGACCCATGGCAATGCAGATGATAAAGGAACTTTGTGGTGATGATGCCGAAAAATGGAAACAGGCAGAAGAGGTTTCAATCTTAGCCCTCGATAAAAGGATTGGCCTATGGAACGCCATTGAAGAAAATATGATGCAGCACGATCTTGCGTCAATTTAATATAAGCCCTCAGCAGAGGGCTTTTTATTTATGCTTATAGTCAAACTTTAATGCTTTTCCTTGTTTTTCTGAAGTACGGCAACTACATTTGCTTAACATTTTTTTAACAAATTTATTAATGAATAATAATACACTTAAAAACAGGATTTTTCCAGCCCTGTTTTTGGCTGCTTTTTTTACTGCAAATGCACAGCAGCAACCCAAAGTTTTTGGTAAGACAATTTCAGCAGAAAGAGTAAGCCCTACAGGAAAAATAAGGTGTGCTACCACAGAATATGAACAGTACCTTCAGGAACAAAACCCTGAAAGGGCTACCACAGCACAGTTTGAACAATGGATAGCTCCAAAAATTGCAGCGGCTAACGCAGCACGCATGTCAGCCCCTGAAACCGTTAACACTGTTATAACCATACCGGTAGTAGTCCATGTAATACATAATGGTGATGCTGTGGGAAGCGGCGAAAACATTGCCGATGCACAGGTACTGTCGCAAATTACGGTACTAAACCAGGACTACAGGAAAATGATAAACACTCCCGGGTATAATACCAGCCCGGTGGGCGCCGATATGGAAATACAATTTGCATTGGCCCAGGTTGACCCACAGGGAAATCCTACAAACGGCATCCATAGGGTAAACCTTGGTGTGGCCAGCTGGAACAGTGAGGCTGCTGTGGAAGGTACTTTAAAACCGCAAACAAGCTGGGACCCTACAAAATATTTCAATATATGGGTTTGCAGGTTTGGAGGTAACGGGCCCACAGGGCTTGCGGGTATACTAGGCTATGCGCAATTTCCTTCTTCATCAGGTTTAGGCGGATTAAATACTAACGGCGGCAGCGCTGCTACCGATGGTGTAATTATAGGCTACCAGTATTTC
>JAEWKB010000270.1 GCA_023386255.1 Bacteroidota bacterium | reverse complement strand
GTTATGGCTGTCCTAGTGTCGAATTTCGGACCTTCAGAGCAGTCAACATTGTTATAAGCATAAACAAACAGGAAATAATCTGTATTCTCAGTAAGGTTAGCAAGTGCAAAATCTGCATTGTTGCCGTTGTAAGCTACAACGCCTCCGCCTATACTGTCACCCACTATATAGTTAACACCGTCAACCGGCAGTGATGTAAGCGGTGAAGTTTCAGAAACTATAGCGAGATAGCCGTCGGCAGTTACGTTACCTATGGCTACATCGGCAGTAGTTGGAGCAATGCTGTCAACTGCAATTGTAGCTTCAAAAACAATAGGGGAGATACATGTAGCAAGGCCTGAGCCTGTTAATTCTACAGTACATTCGGCTTCGTTAGCGTCATCACTGTTTATAGTAAGCGTAGATGTTTTGGCACCGGCCGAAGCAGCATCAAAACGTACAAGAACAATAGCAGTTCCTGAAGCAGGAACAGTAAACGCTCCTGAAGGAGAAATGATCTGGAAATCTGTACTGTTGGTTAGTGACAGTGAAGACACATTAAGTACTGACGTGCCTGTGTTTTTGATTGAGAAAACAGCATCAGTATAAACATCAACCGACTGCGAGCCATACTCAAGTGTAAGTTCACCACAGTTTACGTTGGTGTTGTTAGAGTTGGCAAGCTGAAGCTCAGGCCCTGTAACAGGCTCAGAGTAGCAGGTCCACTGTACATCATCAACAATGGTCCTGTTAAGGCTGTTCCTTATCTCGATGTTTACGTTACCAGGAACGTTAACCACCTGAGAGAAAGTAGCAGCAGTTTCTGATGATACGGTAATATCACTACCTACCTGAACACCGTTTACATACACTTTTAGTGTAGAGTTGCCTGTAAATACCCTCTTGTATTTAAAGCTTAGTGTACCTATACCACCGGCAACAGGGGCAGTATTTTTAAGTGTACTTGTCCTAAGGGCAATGGCTTTGCCGGTAAGGGTCTGGTCGGTCCTGGCATCGGTAGCGCTCCATGCTACGCCGTTATCACCTGTCCAAGTCCTTGTAGAGTAAGCGCTGGAGCTGGCAGGGATGTTTGTAAATGATTCTGAACCTCCGCCTGTGCATTCGAAGGTTGCCGTTTCGGTTGAAGCAGCGCTGAAAAGCCTGCCTGCGTTTAGCGCGCTAAGGGCGGTTCCTACAGAAAGCCCGGCTACAGCTAAAGCTAATAAGAGTCTTTGTTTAAACATGAGTGAAAAAGATTAAGTTGGCTAATTTGTTTTAAAGGATAATTGTACCTGCAGGGTGTATCGCTTTAGGGTACCAAAGTTAATCGCATGGATAAATGCGCACACGTTTTCGTGGCTAAGTTTTCATTAACTGGTAGTTACTAATTTGCTATGCTACAGTTAAGTACGTTTACAAATTACTACCGGAAGGTAAAGTTAAACTGAGAGGCACATTGCTTTTGTGCATCCTCCGGCAGTTGAGGGTACAAAAAAAGCCTGTATGGTAACAGGCTTTTATCAGGTTGTGGTGCAGCTTACTTAATGCTTATGGCAAAACCGCCTCCCGGGGCAATGTATTGCTTAAGGTTGGTAGCGGAAGTTACAGTAATCGTTTTTATTTCGTATTTCTGCGGGTTTGTTTTATAGTGGGCATCTTTGGCATCAGCATAAATTGTAGCCTTGTATTTTTTACCCTTTGGCAGGAAGCTGAACGATACAGTTGCGGTACGCGCATTCTCATCGGTTATGCCACCTACAAACCATTCGTTCTCGCCTTTTGCTTTACGTGCTATTGTTATATAATCGCCGGGTTCGGCTTCAAGTACATAGGTATCATCCCAGTCAACCGCCACATCCTTAATAAACTGGAACGCGTCAGGAAAACGTTCATAGTTAGAAGGCAGGTCGGCAGCCATCTGCAGAGGGCTGTACATGGTAACATAGTAAGCCAGCTGCTTTGCAAGGGTAGTATTAACCCGCTGGTTGCTCCCGGTACCGTAGTAGCTAAGGTCGGTTTGGAAAATACCCGGCGTAAAATCCATCGGCCCACCCATCAAACGTGTAAAAGGCAGTATGGTAGTATGTTCCGGGTGCAGGCCGCCCATGGCTTCAAACTCCGTTCCGCGTGCCGACTCCTGCGCAAACCAGTTAGGGTAGGTGCGGTGCAGGCCTGTAGGCTTTACGGCCTCGTGGCTGTTAACCATTATTTTATGGTCGGCGGCACGTTTGGCCACATGTATATAGTGGTTTACCATCCACTGCCCGTCATGGTGCTCTCCCCGCGGAATTATCTGGCCTACATACCCTGTTTTAACTGCAGTATAGCCGTTCTCGTTCATAAATTCAAATGCCCTGTCCAGCCTGCGCTCATAATTTGTTGCCGAGGCCGATGTTTCGTGGTGCATTATGATTTTCACACCTTTAGAGGCTGCATAGTCTCTCAGCATCTTTACATCAAAATCGGGGTAGGGGGTCACAAAATCAAATACTTCTTCTTTCCAGTTGCCAATCCAGTCTTCCCAGCCAATGTTCCATCCTTCAACCAAAACACCGTCAAAGCCATGTTTAGCAGCAAAATCAATATATTCTTTTACCCTTTCGTTAGTGGCGCCATGCTTGCCGTTGGGTGTAAGTTTGGTAAAGTCATCGGTTAGCTTAACATTGTTCTCTTTGCCGTAGGCCCAAGTGCTCCTGCCGGCAACAAAATATTCCCACCATACGCCTATATATTTTACAGGCTTTATCCAGGATACATCTTTATAGGCAGTGGGCTCATTAAGGTTAAGTATAAGTTTTGACGCCAGTATATCAGTAGCCTTATCGCTCACAATTATGGTACGCCACGGGCTTTGGGTGTCGGTCTGCATGTAGCCTTTGTTACCCACAGCGTCGGGTACCAGGTGGGCGGACATAGTAAGGCTTTTAGCATCTACATTAAGGCACAGTGCGGGATAGTTTATAAGCGCGGCTTCGTGTAAGCTGATGTATAGCCCGTTGGCCGATTTCATCATGGTTGGCGTTTGTACCGATGGCGCTTTTATAGGCTGCTGCGCGTTAATGTTCACGGTAGCCTTTTCCATCATGGCAGGTATTTCTGATACTTTAGAGGTAGTGTACGGATATTCATTGGTATCATAATCACCAGGCATCCAGAATATCTTATTGTCGCCTGCCAGCCTGAACTCGGTCATTTCTTCCCGGATGATGAAATAGCTCAGGTGCTCCTGTTTTGGAAATTCGTACCTGAAACCCAACCCGTCATTAAACAGCCTGAACCTTAACCTTATGTACCTGCCCTTGTTGTCAGGCTGTGTTAAGGTAACTTCCAGCTCATTATAGTTGTTGCGGATGGTTTTCTGCTCGCCAAGTACAGGCTCCCATGTAGTATCCGCACTGGTTTGCCTGGTGCCGGTTACAGTAAAGCCTTTTATGAACGAAGGCGCATCCTTCACCTCAATGCCAAGCCTGCTGGTTTTAATAACATCTTTACCTTTATAGGTAAGGCTATAGTACGGCACCCCGTCTTGCAGCGTAAACTGCATTGACAGGTTTTTATCTGGCGATGTAATAGTCTGGGCCTGCAGGTTTGTAAAAGCAAATATAAGCAGGCACAGTAATTTTATAATTGTTGCATTATAGGACCGGAAATTCATAGTGTAAGTTATAAGAACTGCAAACTTACAATATGTACGGCAAAGAAGTAAGTTGTAGGGATATTAAAATCTTAATCAGGGTTGCTTAGTATCCTGAAAAGTTCAGCATTGGCTGTAAGGTACCGGTTTTGTAATGCAATTTGTGATAACCTGGCGCTTACAACATTGTTTTCCCTACTATTGATAAGGAACAAGGAGCTTTCCCCGAAGGAAAAAAGGCGCTCTTCCGATTGCAGCATACTGGTGTAATCCTTTACAAGGTCATCGGCTATTTCCCGCTGTCCTGCCAGCGATGTTATTTCTGTTTGCTGAGCAATGTATTTATTTTTAATCTCAAGCCGTGCCAGGTCAAGGTCAAGCATACCATCCTGTACCTTTATTTTTGCCAGCTTTAATGCGCCACGCTCCTTTCTTAAAAAAAGCGGAAAGCTGAAATTAACGCCTACCTTATAATCCTCAAACCTGTAATTATCAAAATAAGATGGCTCTGAAAGATAATTGTAACTGAAATTAAGCTGCGGCAGCAAAAGGTTTGCCTTGTAGCGCCGCTCAATTTCCAGTATATTGACTTTACCTTCAAGCGCCAGTAGTTTGGGGTGATTAGTAAGCGCTGACTGAGCTTCCATGGCGGTATTTAGCCCCAGGGCATCTGTTACGCTGGCCTCTACGGCATCTTCAGGCACCATATCTTCAGATAGTTCCATAGGCACATTATCCAGCCAAAGGTAATTAGATAGTTCCAGCCTTGCCTTTGCCAGCTTCAGTTGCGCATCGCTCAGGGTCAGCCTCCGGTTTTTTAATGTTATGCCCGCTTCAATACTGTCAATAGCGGGTTTATCACCTGCCTGAATAAGCTTACGAATACCCTCATACCTCTCTGAAGCAAAATTCAGGTAAGTACTGTAAAGCTCAACTTCGCTATAAGCCTTTTTCCAGTTAAAGTAGGCTATAGATGCTTCATAAATAGCAGTGGTAACCTGTAGTTTTCGCTCGGCCTCACTAAGCTGTAGCTGTACTTTGGCTTTCCTGAGGTCGGCTATGCGTGTGTTGATAAAGAGCCCCTGCGCCAGCGGGATGTTTATACCTACCGAGGTAAGGCCGCTGTTGGGTGTTGTATTCTGTGGGTTTACATATATTCCTTCACTGTTGTCAAAAGCTGCCTTTAGCTCAATACCATACCAGGTAGGTATTTTAAAGCTGCTGTTCAGCAATGAATAGTATTCAGTGCCTTTAAATTCTTTTTTATCATAATCAACCTCAATTTTAGGGTCAAATGCCCCCCGTGCCGCCATTAAGGCTGCCTGCGCACTGCTAATTTCCAGGTTTGCCTGGCGAACCACGGGATGATATTTCTTCACATACCCCAAATATTCGCTAAAGCTTAGCTGCTGCAGCTGTTGTGAATGGGTTTGCCATGTTGCAAAGCACGCGAAGGCTATTAAGATGAAGTTTTTCATTTTTTTTCTTTACCGGTATTATCAGCAGACTTGTAATAATTTGGCGGGAAGCCATTAAGTGTCCTCCAGACCTCAAACCACACAGGAACAGTATCAAGTAATGCTATGGTTTGCGCCCCGGCACCTATGCTTAGCTGGGTGGGCCACTTTGCATCGGCAGGGTCAGGCGCAATCAATATCCTGTATTTGCCGTTGGGGCTTATAAAGTTTTCTATCGCTACTATCCTGCCTCCAAAAGTGCCGTACGACATGCCCGGCCATCCTGAAAAAACTATTGTGGGCCAGCCATCAAACCAAACCCTTACCTCATCACCTTTTTTAAGTAAGGGCAGATCTATAGGATTTACGTAAGTTTCCACTGCAATGTCATATTTGGCAGGCATAATGCTTACCATGGCAGTGCCTTCCTTAACTGTTTCGCCAATGCCCGACTGAAGGGCACGGTTAACATAGCCATCCTGTGGGGCTGTTATGTAGTACATGCCGTTCCTTATGCTGTAATTTACATACTGGTTCTGCAGTTTGTTCACCTGTGCCTCTGTATCATACTGGCTGCTCAACGCGGTAAATTTGTCACTGCTGGATTTAGATATTTTTTCAGAATATTCGGCAGTGATGCGGTTTATTTCTACGCGTGAATTTATAAGCTCATTCTTTGATGTAAGGAGTTTGTTTTCCTGCGTAATGATTTTTGCCTGTGCATCCTGTAGCTTTAGCCTTTTTTCTTCCACATCCGTTAAAGGTTTCAGCCCTTCTTTATTAAGCTGTACAGAACGGTCAAACTGTGTGGTGGCAATCTTTAGCTGTGTTTTTACCGCTTCAAGGTCTATGCTGTCGCTTTTTACTTTCAGCAGTGCCTGGCGTATCTTGTTTTGCGCCTGCTGCAGCTTAAGTGCCTTTTCACGGTCAAGCGCCGCAATTTGCGACTCAAGAGCGCCTACTTTATTGTCATAAGAGTCAAGAGCATTGCGTTTGGCATCTACCTGCTGTTTGGTGTTTTCTACAAGGTTTGGGTCAAAATAATCCTCTTTTATTTCAGAAAGGAAAAGTATGGTATCTCCTTTTTTTACATAGTCACCCTCCTGTACATACCATTTTTCAATACGGCCGGCTATTGCGGTATGTATTGTTTGGGGCCTTTGGTCGGGCTTTAATGTTGTTACATAGCCGGTGCCCGAAATATTTTGGGTCCATGGTAGGAACAGTATTATTATAACAAGCACGCACAGGCCTATTATAATGCGGTTTAGCATTTTATAATGGGGCCTGTTGGCTAAATACCTTATGGTGCTGAAGCGCGCTATAGTTTCGGGCTGTACCTTTTTATTGTTTGAAATATTTAGCATTGCCTAAGATTTTAGATCGTTGACTATTTTACCGTTTAGCATTGTAATTTGCCTGCTGCACCGGGTTTGCCAGTGTGGGTTTGCTGAAGAGACTACTACTGTCCATGGGTTTTGGGGCGAAAAAATAAAATCAATTATTACATTAGCTGCCTCTCTGTCCATCTTGTCAGTAGGGTCTTCATAAAACAGTATGGCAGGCTTGCGTACAATACTGCGCGCAAGCAGTATTTTTTGTGCATTTGATGACGACAGCTGTTTACCCTCCGGGAAAATTTTGGTATCAAGCCCTTCAGGAAGTGATTTAATAAACGGTGTGAGATGTACCATATCAAGAGCCCATTTCAGGTCGGCATCAGATATTGATGGGTCATTAAAAGTTATGTTTTCAAGTATGGTGCCTTCAAAGGGTGTTTCGCCTTGTACAATACTGCCAATCCTGGAACGGTAAAGGGCGGGGTCTATTTTCCGGTAACCTTCATCATTAATATTCAACACCCCTGATGTTGGGCGGAGCAGGCCCGAGAGCACCCGTATAAGCGTAGTCTTGCCCGAACCGTTAGCGCCCTGCAGTATTATCTTTTCCCCCTTTTCAAGCTTTAAAGATATGTCCTTAAGCGTATCTTTAGCAGCTCCGGGATACCTGAACCTTATATTTTCAGCTTCAACAGATATGGCAGGGCTTATAGCGCCTGAACTGCTTTTCGAAGCTTCTTCTATATCCATATCCGTTACCTGGCCAATCTTTTCTACAGAAGTGAGCACATCATAAAAAGTTTCGAGCCCTAAAATGATTTTCTCTACAGAATTGATGACTAAAAGGATTATGATCTCAGCGGCTACAAACTGCCCAATATTCATTTGCTGTGCAAAAACAAGGTATCCGCCTATTAGCAGCAGCCCCGCAGTAATAATTACCTTGAAGATGACAAGCTGTGTAAACTGGCGCCTTATGATGCTGAAATGCTTTTCGCGGTAGGTAAGATAGCCTCCGGTAAGGCTGTCATTTCTTTCCAGAGCATAGTCAAAGTTTACAGATGTCCTGAAGCTGGAATTGTTACGGGCTATTTCCTGGAGCCAGTCGGCAACCCGGTATTTATATTTCGACTCGTTTAAGCTGGTCTCTAAACCCGGGGCATACGAAAAGCGGAAAATAAGGTAGAGCAGCACAACCAGCATAATCCCGAAAAGTATAAAGAAAGGATGATAAAGGGAAAGTAAAATAATACCGAAACTAATTTGAAGCAAAGCGCCTGAAAAATCCAGCAACAGCTTTGATGTACCTTTTTGTATTGTTAAGGTATCAAAGAAACGGTTGGCAAGTTCAGGCGGGTAAACGTTATTGTATAATTCATCAAAACGTATCTTCGGGAGCCTGTAGGCAAATTCGAAAGAAGAGCGCACAAATATTTTTTGCTGGAGGTTTTCGGTAATCCTTAGCTGCATGATAGACATGAGCCCTACCAGTGCTACACCGCCAACAACAATGAAAATAAGCAGTATCCATGAAGCACTTACCCTGCCGCTTTGAATGAAGTTAATGATAGCCTGTATGCCCAATGGGAGGGAGAGGCTGATAATTCCGGCAAAAACCGCATAAAAAAAGATTTGTGAAACATCTCTTTTATCTAATTTAAGCAGGTTGAAAAATCGTTTTGCGGGTGTCATGGTACTACTTTTTAAGGATGATGCTAATAAGGTACTTATAATAGTCGGCGGGGCTTACACTATCACTGCAGTCAGTAATAGTTTTTAAGTGGTCTTTTAGGAAGTGTTGGTGCAGCGCACCTTCCACAATGCCCGAAGCCAGGCTTTTGCTGTACGGAAAATCCGGATTTACATCCTTTATCATATCTATAAGCCGGTAAATTACCTGTTTGTAAATCATGAAAAAGCCTTCTTTATTTTCTTCATCAACCTCCTTGGTCAAAAAGGTTTTGGTAAACTCAGTAATTATTATGCGGTTTAGTACGGCTTCATTTATATGATCTGTAGCCTCATCGTCTTCAATCTTTTCACTAATCAGGGTTATTGCTATTTTTAGCTTTTCCATTGGGTCCGGTACATTTGCAGTGGCAAAAACTATACGGTATTCCATCCAGCTCCAGTACCAGGATGACAGGTATACAAGCACCTTATGCTTATTTTCAAAATACCTGTATATGGAGCTTTCGTTTGAGCCAATCCTTTCACCAAGTTTTTTGAATGTAAAGCTGTCAAAGCCTGCTTCATCAATAAAAGCTATACTTTCACTTATAATCCTGCGGCCAAGTGCAGATGTTTCGGGATCTTTAATGTAAATATTTGAATTTACCTGTATTCTTATATTTGAAAGTAGATTTTTCATTTACACTTTATTTGGTTGCAAATATAATAGTGACACTTTCAAGTTTGCATGTTTTGGCATTATTTAACTTTTGTTCAACTTTAAAGTTACTCATATCAATGATATAGATGTTCAGTGTAAATTATCTTATAGTTACGGCGCGGAAACATAATTTATAATTATTGTTATCTGATATTTTTTAATATATGTTTGCAGAATATTGTAACAAAACAATAAAATTTAAAGATGAATATTGTACATGAGTTAAATGGATTAGATGATGGCGTACCAATGATAATTAGCTTAGGAACTTAAATTAAGCCTGCTTGTTTGAGTTCATCCGAATAACAGTAATTTATTTAAACTAACCTATATACCTGTTGAGGCAAAGTAGCATGTATTCATGTCTTATCCCTCAAAATTGTTCAACCTGCATGAAGCTCTATATATCAAAGTTTTTGAGTGGAAATCGCCAAAATGTAGTTGCGGTACTATTTTTTTTGTGTGGCTCTATATTTTGTAAAGCACAA
>JAEWKB010000245.1 GCA_023386255.1 Bacteroidota bacterium | reverse complement strand
ATATAAGCCTGTAACATTCAGGCACTATATCCTGACCATAGGCAGGCATACCCGCAAATGATTCAAGGTATGGTAATCCTGCCACGCTGCAGGTAGTTTTAAATTTAAAAGGTCCCTGAACCACAGCACCTGATGTACATGCAGAAGTAACGTAAAATTCATAATCTGTTTGCGGAATAAGGTTTTCCATAGCCGCGCTGTTAATTATAGTTGAAACAATAGTGCCGCTGCCCGGTAAAAACCCTTCCGGCCCATATTCAACGCTTACGTTCTGGTTTGTAATCTGGCTTTCCCACTCAGCAATAGCATTGTTTGCACCAATAGAAGCCAGCTTTACATTTAATGGTTCATTACATGTATTGTCTGAATATCTGAAATTATCAATTAAGATATAAGACGCCTCAATAGGGATAATCTTTATTGCAATATGCCCTGCAGAACCGGTGTAAGATGAAAAATCAACTTCATATTCCTTACCATAGGGCGCTACAGGATCAATATATATTGTTTGAAAGGGTACAAAAGTATTTTGATCGTAAGGGTTAGACATGGTTCCAACCACTAAGCCGTCTCCTTCATTATAAAAATTACTTACCGGAGAAAGCTGCGTGGAGGCAAAGAAGCGGATTTTTTTATTACTGCCAAAATCTGAGAGGAATGGTGATGTTACCATTCCACCTGACAATTGCCCATCTATATCAACATTACAGCTTAAGAGCAAACTATTTGGGCAGCTGTTAAGGTTATCAATGCAGGAGGTTACCACCTGAGTATGCTCATACTCATACTGTGTCCAGCACCAGTCTTCATCGAATAAGATTGCGTTGGCTAAGTAACTGTCAAAATTTTCTACAAACGGAGCCGTTACAGGGCAGGATATTCTGAAACTGTATGGCTGGCTCCACTCGCCGTATACCCCCGGGCTGCACACATTTCTTACCTTAAAGGTATGCCCGTACATCTCAAGGTTGTTTATAGTGTAAGGATTGTTCGTGGTAGTGATGGTTTGGCCATCAATAAGTATTTCATAAGCTGTTGGCGCTGTATCAGTATTATCCTGCCATGACAGCGTTGCCGAATTTGCACCTGTTTGATATGCTGCCAGGCTGTTAATAGTTGGGCATGCAAACTCTAATGTCCTGAAATCATCAAAATAGATGTTCTTGTTGCCACTTTGCGGCCCATGCTTTATGGCGAAATATTTATTATTACCCTGATAAGAAGAAAAATCTACTGTATATTCTTTCCACTGGTTTTGATCTGCCGATGTAACTGAAAAAGTAGTAAATGGTTCAAATGTCGTATAGTCGTCAGGATTGCTCATTGTCCCTATTATAAATGTTTTTGTCACATTACCCACATTCGCAAAATTAGCCCAGAATTTAAGCAATGTGAGGTCTTCAAAATTATTTATCCGGGGAGACACTAGTACTGTCCTGTTGTATTGATCGTTGAGCGTTAAATCCAAAGAACTTAACCGTATCATCCTTGATCCGGTATGCGGAGCAATTGGTACACTTGTACCGCCTGTGGCTACTGTTGCTATAAAATAACTTAAAGGGTGTATCCAGGTTTGTGAACCGTTTGCATTGGTAGCTGCCAGCCTTGTCCAGCACGGGTTAACCTCATTTACAGCATCATTTTCAAAACCATAGGTATAACCAACAGTTACTCCTTCGCATTTAGTCCGGAACCTCCTTCTTTCAGACCATTGGGAGAATGTTGTTCCGCATATGCTCCTCACGTAAAAATCGTACTTGCTGTTGTCATTCGGCAATGTTGTAATATCAATACCAGCAGTATTACTGCTTATTAACGTGCCGGTGCCGGGAACAAAACCTTCAGGCCCATACTCTACCTGGTAAGATGCTGCATTCCCTGTCCAGCTTAGCTTTACCAAGCTATGCTGTACGTTAAAATTAAGATTTAAGGGTTCTTTACAAGAGGGTGTAGCACCATAAGAAAAATCATCTATAAAAACGGTGCCCCCCGCTGTATGTTTAAGTGCAATATAATGATGATCAAGTGTAGGGTTATAGTTTTCAAGCGTTACAACATGTATTTTCCAATAATCGTACGGTTCCTGGTAAAACATTTCACTCATTTCTATTGGAGTTATAGTTTTTAAAGGAATAAATGTTGCCGCGTCAGCCGGGTTTGACATAGTACCCACTATAAGTGATGAACCGTTGTAAGTGCTGGAATTACTGTAAGATATCATAGAAAATTTAATTCTATTATCCGATACGAGGTTTTCCACATAGCGCGATATCAAATAGCCTTCACCACCATACATACGTATCATTTTATTTCCGCTTTTTGGTGCAATCATGGTATAAGTACTGGTTGCATACGCGGGAGATTGTTCAACACTTGAGCCACCCGGAGTTAATTTGTGCCAACAGTTAAATAAGCCGCTATCTTCAAATGAGTATTCAGAATCCGCTGTCATGGGCTGGCAGGGGGTATGGAAGTTGAGCGTAGGGCTCCATGCGGAAAAATTATTATCTGCGCATTTGGCACGTACTTTCACCTGGTAATCGGCATTGGCTACAAGATTTTGAAGCACTGCCGTATTAGAAGTTACAAGTATTGTTTCCGGAATATTTGTAAAAAGTTTTAACCACACTTCCCACTGCATCTGTCCTTCAGGTGCGGTAAAGTTTAACTGTGCGGAGTTTTCCTGGACATTTGAAAGGCTGAAGTTTGAAAGGCTATAACACTGCTCCTGGAACCTGAAATCATCAATGTATATTGTGGTAAAGGGAAAAGATGATACAGCATATTTAAATGCAATATACTCGTCTGTGCCATTATAGTTATCCAGGTTAACGGTTACCTCTATCCAGTTGTAACTTTGAGCGCCCGTAACTGTTACATTTTGTAATTCATGAAATGTAGAAATATCATAGGGCGACGAGATGGTACCTACCGAGAGGCCGGTTCCCTGATATCCGCGAAGCCAGAAAGAAATTTTTTTGGTACTACTCAAGCCGCTGAGTTTAGGGCTCACTACTACCTTACTTCTGGTACTGGTCAAACTGTTTATTTGTATAGAACCGCCTGGTGAGGTGCGTGAGATATTTGGATTGTATGAAGCCTGCTCATCACTAAATGTACTGTTTGGAAAGTTATATCCTCTCCAGCATTGCTCTGTGGGGCTGGAACTAAAAGGCTGGTAGTAATCCAGGGAGGCAGTTGTACCGGTACAGTTAGAAAAAACAAAATTATACCATGTGGGATCACCTCCAAAAGGCGATGTTGTACGCCTTACCCTTATGTCATATGCCATGAAAGGGTTTACAGTTATAGTCTTAGTGTTTGTTAACATGTTAACAAACTGTGTACCAGTTCCTGTAACAAAACCGGGAGGGCCATACTCCAAATCCCATGTTACAAAATATCCATTGAACTTGACTGAAGTCACTCCGTCTAGCCCAACTATAACAGTTGGTGCCGCAGGTTGTTGGGCTCTTGCGTTTATAAAAGTTAAAAATGCTGCTACGGTAACAAGTAGTAAATTTTTCATAAAGCTGTATTAACAGCGCGAAAATACATTTTAACTTTTAATTAACGCAGTTTTTCTTAAATTATACCTGTATAACCCCCAGGTTAAATTGTTTTTCAATAGGCGCATGGTTGGCAGCTTCAATTCCCATAGATATCCACTTGCGGGTATCTAGCGGGTCTATAATAGCGTCGGTCCACAGGCGTGAAGCCGCATAGTAAGGAGAGACCTGCGCATCATATCTTGCCTTTATTTTGTTGAATAGTTCTTCTTCTTTTTCAGGAGTAATTTCTTCACCACGCGCTTTTAAGGATGATGCTTCTATTTGGAGCAAAACTTTAGCAGCCTGCGTACCCCCCATTACTGCCAGCTCGGCGCTTGGCCACGCAAATATCAGCCTTGGGTCATAAGCTTTGCCACACATGGCATAATTGCCTGCACCATACGAGTTACCCACTACAACAGTGAACTTAGGCACAACCGAATTACTTACAGCATTCACCATTTTAGCACCATCTTTAATAATGCCTCCGTGCTCTGATTTTGAACCTACCATAAAGCCCGTAACATCCTGCAGGAACACCAGCGGAATTTTCTTTTGGTTGCAGTTGGCTATAAAGCGTGTAGCCTTATCGGCACTGTCAGAGTATATAACGCCCCCAAACTGCATTTCTCCTTTTTTAGATTTTACCACTTTACGCTGGTTGGCCACAATACCCACAGCCCAGCCGTCAATACGCGCATAGCCTGTTATGATGGTCTGGCCGTAACCTGCCTTATACTCTTCAAAATCGCTGTTGTCAACCAGGCGGCTGATGATCTCCATCATGTCATACTGCTCGGCCCTCGATTTCGGCAGGATGCCATAAATTTCATTTTCGGGCTGTGCAGGCTTTTGCGGGGCAATGCGGCTGTAGCCGGCCTTGTCATAATCGCCTATTTTGTCAACAATATTCTTTATGGTGTCAAGGGCATCTTTGTCATCTTTGGCCTTATAATCTGTCACGCCCGATATTTCGCAATGCGTAGTGGCGCCGCCAAGTGTTTCGTTATCTATACTTTCCCCAATTGCAGCTTTAACAAGATAGCTGCCTGCCAGAAAAATGCTTCCTGTTTTGTCTACAATAAGTGCTTCATCGCTCATAATCGGGAGGTAAGCACCACCGGCTACGCAGCTGCCCATAAC
>JAEWKB010000229.1 GCA_023386255.1 Bacteroidota bacterium | reverse complement strand
CTTATGGGCTATACCCTTAACCTTATGAGCTTGCTTGGTTTATCGCTGGTGGTAGGTATCCTTGTGGATGACGCCATTGTGGTACTTGAAAATATATACCGCCACATGGAAATGGGCAAGAACCGTGTGCGCGCAGCTTATGAAGGAACTAAAGAGATTGGGTTTACCGTATCGGCCATTACTTTGGTAATTGTGGTGGTTTTCCTTCCTATTGCCATGAGTTCTGGACTTGTAAGTAATATTATTACACAATTTTGTGTAGTGGTGGTAATTGCCACATTATTATCATTATTGTCATCATTCACACTTATCCCGTGGCTGTCATCACGATTCGGTAAACTGGAGCATCTTACAAACAAATCAATCTACGGCCGTGTAATACTTGGCTTTGAGCGTGGCCTTGACCGCTTTGTGGCTTGGGTTACGGATATCCTGAAATGGTCGCTTAAGAGCAGGACAACCAAACTGGCAAGCCTTGGTGTAGCCGTGCTGTTATTTTTTGCCTCACTGTTTATTGCGGGAGCATTTGTAGGTGGTGAATTCTTTGCCAAGCTTGACAGGGGGCAGTTCATTGTACAGATGGAGCAGCCGAAGGATGCTTCGCTGGAACAAACGAACTTTATGACGCAAAAGGCGGAAAAATTCCTGGCATCAAAACCTGAGGTAAAAAGTATAATTACTACTGTAGGCCAAACCAGCGAAGGTTTTGCCGGAGGGGTGCAGGGAACGGCCTATAAAGCTGAAATTACCGTAACCTTAGTAGATGCCGAACAACGGGAGGATAACTCTTTTGTATATGCTGCCAAAACAAAGCGCGAACTTGAAAATGTACTGGTTGGCACCAAGATAAAAACAGTACCGGTAAGTATTATGGGTGGTGCCGATGATGCGCCTATCGCGCTTACGGTAACAGCAAACGATCTTGAAAGCGCCATGGCCTATGCCAATAAGGCTGCTGCCGAACTTGCCAAGGTAGAAGGCGCTACAGAGATTAAGCTTACATCAGAGTCCGGGTCGCCCGAAGTTAACGTTCAGGTTGACCGTGATAAGATGTCGGCCTTAGGCCTGGACCTGCAGATGGTAGGTTTAACAATGCAAACCGCATTTAACGGTAATACCGATGGTAAATACCGTGCAGGCCAGTATGAATATGACATCAACATCCGTTTTGGTGAGTACAACCGTATGAACATTAATGATGTTCGCAACCTTACATTTGTAAACAATGCGGGGCAGGAAATAAAACTATCACAATTTGCTACAATTACTGAAGGTTCAGGACCATCATTACTGGAAAGGCGTGACAAAAGTGCCTCTGTTACCGTTCAGGGACAGTCTGTAGGGCGCCCGGTAGGCTCTGTAATTGCCGACTGGCAGGCCAACTTCCTTGACAAAGAAACCCCGCCGGGTGTAAGTTACGTATGGGGAGGTGATATGGAAATGCAGGGCGAAGGTTTCGGTACGCTTGGTATTGCATTACTGGCTGCTATTGTGTTGGTATACCTGGTAATGGTAGCGCTGTATAATAGCTTTGTGTACCCGTTTGTGGTATTGTTCTCGGTACCGCTGTCCTTTATCGGTGCACTTTTAGCCCTGGCATTAACTAATAACTCGCTTAACATATTTACAATATTAGGTATCATAATGCTAATTGGCCTTGTATGTAAAAATGCGATCCTGCTGGTTGACTTTACAAACCACAGAAAAGCAGAAGGCGAAACCACATTTAATGCACTGGTACAAGCTAACCACGCCCGTCTCCGCCCTATCCTTATGACCACTATTGCAATGGTTATAGGTATGATTCCTATTGCATTGGCAAAGGGCGGTGCGGCTGAAATGAACAACGGCCTTGCATGGGTTGTAATAGGTGGTTTGATAAGCTCACTGTTTCTTACGCTTATTATTGTACCGGTGGTGTACTCGATATTCGACAGCCTTATAAGGAGGTTCTCTAAAAAAGACCCGCCTAATTATGAAGAGCTTATGGTTGCCGATTATGAGCACCGCGAACTGAGTGATGACGGGTTCACCGTAAAACACTAATCCCCCATTTATATATTTCAATACCTCCCTTCGGGGAGGTTTTTTTATGCTTTTACCTTAACAACATCATCTGTTTCGTAACCAAACAGCAAAAAATATTATGAGTTCTTAAAGAAAAGTTAATTTCTATAACGATACCACAATCAAAAAAGTGGATTTATAATTTATTTAGAATAATTAAAAATAATTTGGCTTGTATTATATCCTGTCCCTACCTTTGCACCCGAAAACAAAACATCAATACCATAAACATGAATACAATTAGTAAAAAGCTGTTGTTTTGCCTGATGCTGATGATATCATTTATCATGCAGGCACAGAACGGAAGCAGTATCAGCGGTACAATCAACCTGAGTGATAATTCTCCTGCTGAAGGTGTCACAGTATCGTTAAAAGGCACTTCATACAGGGCTGTTACCAATGAGCAGGGGCAATATGTTATAAATAAAGTAAAGACAGGCGATTACACAATTACTGTTACTGGCATTGGTGTATCTTCAGTTGAGGAAAACATATCTGTAGAGGAAGGCATATCTATGACAAAGAACTTTACACTTTCTATGAGCCGCCAGGAACTTGATGAAGTTGTAATTGAAGCAAGAAAGGCCAACAAGTATACCCGCGAAAGCAGTAATGTTGTTTCTAAAATGCCTTTAAAAAATATAGAGAACCCACAGGTTTACAATACTATTACAGCAGAAATACTTAAAGAGCAGGTTGTAACAAACTTTGATGATGCCCTTAAAAATGCACCGGGCATTGATAAGCTTTGGGAATCTACAGGCCGCGGCAGCGATGGGGCAGGCTACTACTCCCTTCGCGGATTTGCCGTTCAGCCCACTATGGTTAACGGGCTTCCTGCCATAACCAACGGTTCGCCTGACCCTGCTAATATTGAAAGCATTGAAGTTATAAAAGGCCCATCAGGTACGCTTTTTGGCAGCAGCCTTGTATCCTACGGCGGGCTTATCAACGTTAACACCAAGAGGCCTTTCAGCACTTTCGGCGGTAACATTAACTATTCAGGAGGCACGTATGGCCTTAACCGCTATGCTGTTGACCTAAACACGCCGCTGGGCGCTGAAGAAAAAGTGGCTGTAAGGCTAAATGCTGCTTACCATACCGAAAATAGCTACCAGGACGCAGGTTTCAGGAAATCACTTTTTGTTGCGCCATCTCTTACCTACCAGGCTACCGACAAGCTTTCATTCTTTGTAAACACCGAAATATTTAATGGCCGCAGCACCAACCAGACCATGCTTTTCCTTGACAGGGGCACTGACTTAAGGGTGCATGACATAAATGAGCTTGGCTATGACCACAAGCGTTCGTACACAAGCAATGACCTGTACATGGATAATAATACCTTTAACATCCAGGCGCAGATGAACTACCAGATATCTGCTCAATGGACATCTCAAACTGTATTTTCAAGGACATCAACAAAGTCTGACGGGTATTACTCTTACCTGTATGAAGGCTCACAATATACCACAGTAACCGATGGTGTGGTACTTAACCGCTACATGAGCAAGCAAAACTCTGAAACATACGGAACTGACATTCAGCAAAACTTTATTGGCGATTTCAGGATTGGCAAATTCAGGAACAGGATTGTTATCGGGCTTGACTACTTTAACCGTAACGTGGTTAACAACAGCAGTGGTTATGTAGGCAACGGATCTGTTTACATTGGCCGTAACCTGTCACAGTTTACTGCTTATCTTGCAACTATAGGCAGCCCTGCCGCAGGCCCATATGGTGATGATACCGGTGTGCTTACACAGGCAGGCACCGATGCGCTTCTTGAAAGTGGCCAGATTGCACCTTCCAAAACAAAAGAAGAAATTTTTAGTGCTTATGCCCAGGATGTCTTCAACATCTTTGATAATCTATCAGTAATGGCAAGCTTAAGGGTTGACAGGTTCTCAAACAAAGGAAATGTACTGACCGATGATGATGATTTCCTTCAAACGGCGCTTTCACCAAAATTCGGCATTGTTTATCAGCCGGTGCTTAATAAAGTAGCAGTATTTGCTAACTACATGAATGGCTTTGTAAATGTGGCCCCGGGTGAAGACAGGAATGCATCGGGCACACCTACATCAAGAACCTTTAAGCCGGAGCAGGCAAACCAGTTTGAGATAGGAACAAAATTAGACCTGTTTGATAACAGGCTTACAGCAACACTAAGCTACTATAACATTAAGGTAAGCGACATGGTGTACCAAATGTACAACGGCCCTGTTGAAGTTACCAATATGCAGGATGGCGAACAGCGCAGCAAGGGTTTTGAAGCCAGCATAATTGCTATGCCACTAAACGGATGGAGCATCCTTGCAGGCTACAGCTACAATGACAGCGAGCTATCTATGGGCGACCCATCATTTGTAGGCTTCAGGCCGGAGAGCTCAGGCCCACGCAACCTTATCAACTTCTGGACAAGCTATAAGTTTAATCAGGGCGCACTTAACGGTTTCGGACTTGGCTTTGGAGCAAACCATGCCAGCGAGAACAAGATATTCAACAGGAATGTCGGTACGTTTACCCTACCTGAATATACCATCTTCAATGCTTCAGCATTTTACACTATTAATGATTTCACGCTTACCCTAAAGCTTGATAACATAGGTAATGTAGAATACTATAAAGGCTGGTCTACCATCAACCCGCAAAGATTAAGGGCGTTTGCAGCAAGCTTAAGCTACAATTTCTAAAATAAAAAGCATCTTCCTCCTCCGGAAGATGCTTTAATTATACCGCTACGGTAATGTCAAAAGATAAGAAAAAGAAAAAATCAAAATACTGGATCGGCAAGGTACATCTTTGGCTCGGACTCTCCTCCGGACTAATTGTTTTGCTGCTGTCAATTACCGGCTGTATCTATGCATTCAGTCAGGAAATAATTACGTGGCAGCGGCACGATGCAATTTACGTACCTGAAGTAAAGGAGAAAAAACTTCCTGTAAGCACTATATGGAATAAAACCTATGCGGCTGTTGGTGACACCATAGACCTGGGTGATGCACACGTATATAAAGATCCTTCGCGTTCGGTTGAATTTCATTGTTATAAAGTAAATGAAACTACCGAATCTATATGGTATTTTGATAAAATAGATTATTATTACCACATATACGTAGATCCGTACACTGGTGAGATTTTGGGCATTTATGATGAAGAGAAAGATTTCTTCAACATTGTAAAAATGCTGCACTGGAGCCTCCTGCTTACAGATGATATTGGCCAGCCCATTGTTGGCTATGCTACATTGATATTTGTGGTTATGCTCATTACCGGCCTTATATTGTGGTGGCCAAAGAACAAAGGGGCACGAAAACAGCGCTTCAGGTTTGTTTGGAAGGATACTACCAAATGGCGCAGAAAAAACTATGACATCCACAACATATTCGGATTTTACATTTCATTTATTGCCATAATTGTAGCCTTTACAGGTATGGTGTGGGCATTTACATGGTTTAAGGCTATTGTATATGTTGCCGGAGCCCAAAGTACTACACCCCCGGTAGAGGTAATTAAACAATCAGAAGCGGCCACAGGCGATACGGACATAGCTCTTGAAAAAGCATATGCCTATGCAATTGAGCACTTTAGTGATGCGGCAGGCCTCAGCATTGGCAAACCTGCCGACCCTAAAGCGGCGATTGATGTGTATGTACAACAGTATCCTGGGCTTTATTATGTATATCACCATTTGCAGTTTGACCAGTATACCGGTAAACTGCTGGATGTAGAGAACCATAAGGACCGGAACTTTGGCGAGAAACTTATCATGGCTAATTATGATGTGCACGTAGGAGCTATACTTGGCATTCCGGGCAAAATAATAGCTTTCATAGCAAGCTTCATCTGCGGGATGCTGCCGGTTACAGGCTTCCTTATCTGGTGGGGAAGGAAGAACAAGAAAGAGAAAAAACAAAAACTAAAAAAGGCTGTAATTTAATTACAGCCTTTTCAATTTATAGGAAATCTTTATCTTATTTAGCCACTACAGCTGTATTCTGCCATTTTTTCACTTCCGCAATACGGCTGTCGGCATAATCAACTTCATTCAGGCTGTTAGCACTCCAAAAGAACCATTTCCCGGCCTTGGCGCCATTGTTGTATTCTCCCAGCGACTGCTTTGAACCATCCTGATTGTAAGCAACCCATTTGCCGTGCAATTTTCCGTCTTTATAATAACCCTCCTGCTTTACGTGGCCGTTTTCGTAATAATAGGTAGCTTTTACCAATCCGTTCTCTATCTCATATTTATGCTCAATGTCCTGGGCTGATACTACACATGCTGAAAGCAGCAATCCGGCAATAATAATCTTTTTCATACTCAGTATTGTGT
>JAEWKB010000219.1 GCA_023386255.1 Bacteroidota bacterium | reverse complement strand
TGTTCTCTCCATCTGTGTTTTCAAGAAGGTTCTTTAGTTCTGTTCCTGTAAGGTAAACCCTTTTATCATTTATGGTTACCAAAATACCCCTGCTCCCGCGGATAGACACCGCATCGGACGATACAGTAACACCCGGCGTTTTCTTCAATATTTCCCATGCATTGTCAGACGATAATGTAGAATTCTCCACATTAAACTCCAGCCTGTCTATCTTGCGCCTTACCACCGGCCTTTTTGCCTCCACAACTACCTCGTCCAGCTGCCTTGTCTCTTCAGTAAGAATTATAGCTTTTAGGTAAACATCCTGCTGCTGCACTAAAACATCTGTTACAACCGCAGAAAATCCAACTGAACTTACCGTCAGTTTATAACTTCCCGGCTGCACATTATCAATAATAATTTTTCCGTTCTCATCGGCTGTGGCAGCTTTATAGGCTAATGAGTCGGTTACACTTCGTAGTTCTGCGTTGGCAAAAGGTACCGGCTGCTGTGCGGCATCTGTAGCCTGTGCGGTAACTGTGTAGTTTTGTGCAAGTGCTTCGATAAAAGAAAGCAAAAGCGTGATAAGGATTAGGATTGTTCTCATTGTTCGTTGTTTTGATTGATGATTGATGCTGCAAATCTCAGCAAAGGATTTTGTTTGTAAGGTTAATCGTAGGTTAATGATGGGTTAATGGCAAAAGCTGACGGTTACCAAAACAAGCTAAAACTTACAGGAAAATAACGGAAGCTTTGTATTTAAAGGCACTACACTTAATAGTTCGGTTAATGATGGGTTAACAGTAGCCTACGGCTCCAACCAAAAAACATTTACATTTACATTTGTACAATTATTAGTACAGCATAATGAAGAAAAAAATTTTATACCTCACGCTTGGATGTATTTTTACTGTAATTGCACTCGCATGTATACAGGGATATTTTATATATAATACCTATTTGCTGCGTACCAAAGAAGCCAACTCGGCCATTACACAAAAGCTCCTGAAGCTGGAAACCGACGGGAAGCTTGATTCTATTAATGATGCCTGGATGGGCCATACCCTCAGGTTTATAGAGCAGTATCATAAAAGGAACGTAAAAAAAGCTGATTTTGCAAAGGTGATACGCCGCATGGAAGACTCGCTTTCAGCAGGCATGGAAAAGTATGTAAAGCGGGAAAAGATATTTGAAGATTACCGGGTGAGCTACAGTAATTATATTTCGCTTGTAACACTTATAGACCAAAAAGGTAGGCCCACTGACACAATATACTCGGGCCTGCTGAAGGTTTACGGAAACAATTATGAAGCTAATACTGAAACACCGGCATCACAATCGCGCTGGAGGGGCAACACCAGTGAACTGCGTAATAATCCGGATGGGGTAAACATTGCCTTTGATGTAACAACTAAACGCTTTTACAGTATTGTAAACTGGGAGCGCGAGGTGCTGATGAAGATGTCAGGGCTGCTTATTTTTTCTATCTTACTGCTGGTGTTTGTGGTGGTATTGTTTTATATCTCTATAAAAAGCCTTATCCGCCAGCGGAAGATTGCCGACATAAAAACAGATTTTATCAACAATATTACCCATGAATTCCAGACACCAATCGCCGCGCTCGACATTGCCGTGAAAACCCTGCAGCGCAAGGAAGGTGAGCTGTCACCTGAACATTACAGCAACACTCTCGCCATCATCGGGCGGCAGAACCAGCGTATGCAGAAACTCTTCAGCCAGGTGAAGGAAGCATCGCTTACGCCTGAGGCTGATGCTGATGCCATACAACCTTTAGGCTTTGAAGATGTTACCGAAATAATTAATGATTTCAGGCTGTCCCATCCGGAACTGATAATACATTGCAGCCAAAATGATGAAAACTTTATGATCAGGATGGACAGGTTCCACCTTAACACCGTGCTGGTAAACCTGCTGGACAACGCTTCAAAATATGGCGCTACGCAGGCCGATGTAACACTGGGCACTACAGGCAAAGCATCAATAATTTCTGTAAAGGATGATGGACCGGGCATTGCTGCCAAAGAGCAGGCTGTTATATTTGATAAATTTTACCGCGTAGAAAAAGGCAACATACACAACACCAAAGGCCTTGGCCTCGGGCTTTTTTATGTAAAAAGCACTGTAAAGGCTTATAAAGGTGAGGTGAAAGTAAATAGTGAAGAAGGTAAAGGCTCTGAATTTATAATATCTATACCGTTATGATAAAGCATATTCTACTGGCCGAAGACGACTTTGATTATGCCAGTATTTTAAAACAATACCTGGAAATTTCCGGGTTTAAGGTTACCTGGGCAAAGGACGGTGCCGAGGCGTTGAGCATGTTTCCTGAAATAAGGCCTGACATTTGTGTATTTGATGTAATGATGCCCAAGATGGATGGTTTTACCCTGGCAGAAAAAGTTATTGCCACGCATCCTGAAACGCCTGTGGTTTTCCTTACAGCCAAAGGCTTAAAGGAAGATAAGATAAAAGGCCTAAAGCTGGGCGCCGATGATTATGTGGTAAAGCCCTTTGAGGCTGATGAACTTATTTTAAGGATTAAGAACATCCTAAAGCGGTCACAACGCAGTGCACCATCTGCCGAAACAGAAAAAGTACAAACTAAAATAGGCCAATATTTATTTGACAACGCCAACTATGTACTTACGCATGATAATGTAACCCATAGGCTTACTGAAAAAGAAGCTCACCTGGTAGGCTACCTTTTAAAGAACAGGAACAGGATAATAAAACGCGAAGAGATCCTTTTAGAAATTTGGGGCAGTGATGACTTTTTCTCCGGCCGAAGCATGGATGTTTTCATCAGCCGCCTGAGAAAATACTTTGCCGAAGACCCTGCTATATCCTTACAAAGTTATCGGGGTGTAGGGCTGGAGTTCATCATTAAGGGGTAATCAGCCACACGCAGTTGGTATAAATGTTACTACACTAATTTACTGTACGGCATGTGAATTAAATTTTTCCCGGTACGATTTTGGGGTCATTCCTACGTTTTTCTTAAAAAGTGACCTGAAAGTTTTAAGGTCATTGTAGCCTGATTCCATCATCACTTCCATAATGCTGTGCCGTGATTGTTCCAGCAGCTGCTTAGCTGCCTCAATGCGTGTTTTTTGAAGGTATTCAATAGGTGTCAGTCCGGTAACCTGCTTGAACCTGCGAACAAGGTTCCGCCTGCTGGAGGGCACATCAACAACAATTTCCTCAATAGTAACAGCTTTGTTAAAGTTCTTCCGTATCTCTTCCTGAGCCAGCTTTACAAGGGTATCACTATGGTCCTTAACAGGCATAAAGGAGCCGAAGTAAGACTGTATGTTCCTGTCCATATCAATAGAAAAAACCTTTGCGGCCTTCACTGCTATAGCCCTTCCGCAATAAATTTCTATCAGGCGCAACATCAGGTGGAAACTATTTGTAGCCCCTCCGCTGGTATATATTTTATCTTCTTCGGTCACTACCGCTTCGTTTTGCAGTTTTACCTGCGGAAAAGCATCGGCAAATGCCGATCCTGCATTTATATGCGTTGTTGCCGGCTTACCATCAAGTAATCCGCTGGCAGCCAGTAAGAACGCGCCTGTACAAAAACTTGCTATAGCAGCGCCTCCGATGTACTGCCCCCTAAGCCACGGCAACCAGCGCTTATTTGCCGTTAAAGCGTCCGCCATGCCTTCCTCCCTGAATGCCGGTATCAATACGATATCAAACTGTACATCATCTGCCGGCTGCTGCACAATATAACTTTCATAAGCAGATGCATTACGCCCGTGCTCTTCCAGCAGCACAATTTCGAAAGGTGCTGTAAGGCCCTCTTCAGTTTTAAAGCGGTTAACTGTTTCAAATACATCAATCATGGCAGCAACACTAAGCAGCCTGTGGTATTGTGTAAGGGTAATTGCTAATTTCATACATCAAAATGTTACAGTAAATCAAATATACAATTTTGTCTCAAATACCCCCTTACAATGACTTTTATGACATCATTATCTTACAGCCTTATATTTACATTTGTAATGTGCTACTGATATACCAATTACTTTAAATGTATGGAAACAAAAGACAAAAGAATATACCCGCTTGTAGTGCTGCTGGACTGGCAAACTAAATTTTTTACCAGTGCTGTTGAAGGCATTTCAGCCCCGGATGCACAAAAACGCCTTGAAACAAAAGCCAACCATATTGCGTGGCTTGCTGGCAGCATTGTGCAGCAGCGGTATGAGCTGGCACAGTATCTTTTAAAAGATAATAGCCTAAAACAGGAGGCAGACAGCTATTTTAACAACAACCAGGGTATAAAGGAAGGGATAACTTACCCTTCTATGGAACAATATGAACAGGATTGGAAAACAATTACGCCTAAACTTCATGAGGCGCTATTAAATGCTGATGCGCAGACCCTGGATACCGTAATTGATATGGGAGGCATGCAGATGACATTCCTGGAGTGGCTTACATTTTCTGTATATCGCGAAGCCAACCAGATCGGGCAAATAGCGTTGTGGCGCAGGCTGCTGGGCTACGAGGCGATGAAGTACATGTAAGAATGATTTTAAACATAAACCAACAAACCAATACTATGAAAAAACTTATCAATCCCCAATCTCTTAATACTGATGTGGCAGCTTTATTGCTGCGGCTTATCTTCGGCGGCCTGTTCGTGTACTACGGCTGGATGAAACTTTCAAATTACGACATGATACTGCCTATGTTTGGCGACATTATCGGCATCGGTGCTAAATTATCTTTTAACCTTGTAATTTTTGCTGAACTGTTTTGCGGGTTCTTCGTGCTTGTGGGTTTCCTTACACGCTTTTCAGTAATCCCCATTTTTATAACAATGGTAGTAGCCTATTTTATAGCCCACGCCAATGATGCTTTCCAGGATAAACAGCCTGCTTTTATACATATGCTGCTATGCCTGGTGGCTTTTGTACTGGGCAGCGGAAGGTACTCTGTTGATTCGCTTTTATTCAACAAAAAGAATTCTATTACTAACTAACACAATACACTATGAAAATTCTGAAGGGAATATTAATTGCAATAGCAGCGCTTATTGCCTTAGTGCTTGTTATGGCACTGTTCATTAAAAAAGACTACATTATTGAACGCGAAGTAGTCATTAACCGTCCTGAAGCTGAAGTGTTTGACTATATAAAACACATTAAAAACCAGGACAACTACAGCAAATGGAACATGGCAGATCCTAACAAAAAGACTAAAGAGCTTGGTACAGACGGTAATGTTGGCTATGTATACAAATGGGACGGCAATGATGATGTGGGTGCAGGCGAGCAGGAAATAACCCGTATTACTGACGGTGAACGAATTGATATGGAACTGCGTTTTAAAAGGCCTATGGAAAGTACGGCAAACGCTTTTATGTCAACCGAGCCGGCATCGCCTACCAGCACGAAAGTAAAATGGGGCATGTATGGCACAAGCAGCTACCCCATGAACCTTATGAACTTCATGATGGACGGCATGCTGGGCAGCGACCTTGAGCAAGGCCTCCAAAACCTGAAGACAGTGCTTGAAAAATAATGTAACATAAACAAACAATTATAACAATGAATCAACTTAATCCTTATTTGAACTTTAACGGTAACACCGAAGAAGCTTTTAATTTTTACAGATCAGTTCTTGGTGGTGAGTTTGCCATGCTGATGCGCTTTGGCGATACTCCCGGCTGTGAAGAAATGCCTGAGACTGAGAAAAACGGTATTATGCACATTGCACTCCCTGTAGGCAATAATGTAATAATGGGTACCGATGTACCTTCATCAATGCAACAGGTTACCTTCGGGTCTAACATGTCCCTTTCCATGAGTGTTAACAGCCGTGAGGAGGCTGACAGGGTATTTAACGGCCTTGCGGAAGGCGGTAACGCTACAATGCCCATGAACGATATGTTTTGGGGTGCCTACTACGGCATGCTAACCGATAAATTTGGCGTGCAGTGGATGGTAAGCTATGACCCAAAATATGCACAGCAATAATAAACCAGGCCGCCTTTGCAGGCGGCTTTAATTTTAAAGTAATGATACACGAAATAACCAATCAATTGGAACAGGCGCTTGATAAAACATCAGAACTTATTAATTCGCTAAATGAACCGCAAGTAAATACAGTACCTTTTGAAGGAAGCTGGACAGCAGCACAGGTGGCAGACCATATACTCAAATCCTGCAACGGTATGGATACCCTGCTTTCAGGGCCGGGTAAACCTGCCAGCCGTGAGCCCGATGAACGCGCAGAAGAGTTCCGGAATTTATTTCTGAATTTTGATATTAAATTTCCGTCGCCTGATTTTATTTTACCCGATGAAAGGGATTTTACAGTTAAAGAGCTTACTGTTGCCCTTCAATCTGTTAAAGATGCTGTGCTAAAAGCGATACCTCTTTCTAATCTGTCTGAGGTGCCACCCCTGGGTGAAGATCATCCATTAAATGGGAGCACCAAACTTGAATTGTTGCATTTTATAACCTATCATACTATGCGGCACAACCACCAGATTGAGAAAATTAATGCGATAATTAAACAATAAAGAAGCATCCTTAGGATGCTTCTTTAGTTTATACGTTTTGCCTCCTCAGCTATAGGCCTATAGTTTATCATGTCAGCTACCATATAATAAAGCACCGGTACTTTTTGCCGGAATTCATGCGGTGTTTCAAAAAAGTATTCAAGTACAACAGCAATAAATTCATGTTGGTTAGTGTAGGCATAATCACGTAAATAGTTCACCTCTTTAAGTTCCCTTCTGTTTTGTTCGTCCGACAAATAATTGATAATCTTGTCAAATGTATCAGTGTATATAACTGCAGATGCCCCTCTGCGTTGCTGGCTTATAGAGTCGAAATGTAATACATGTGCAAATTCATGCAGGCCCAGGTTGAGATTATCACTTGAAAATTCCATGCCTTCCAAAAAGTGTTTCCATGAAAAAACTACCACACCTGCCCGGGGATTAAACTCGCCCTTATGCATGTTCCCGTTAGCCGATTCAAAAATATCCGGATAAAGAATTATCGCCTTAAAAATAGTAGTAAGGTAGCGGCGCATACCGAAGGTGAGCATTACCCAGGTAGCAGCAATTTTAATCCTTACATCGGGGGTTACCAAAAAGTCTTCCCTGCCATAAAAATCATATTTCCTGATAAAACAATGCACCCTGTGCCTGAAATATTTTTTATGCTTATCAGAAAGATTCCTGTAGAAGCTGAACTTATTCTCCAGGAGCTCATGCTCATATGTACCCAGTTCTTTTGGAAATGGATAAAAATGAATGTACATGGGCTTGTTGAAAGCCATCATCCAGGCCGATTCAATAATTTTCCCTGAGATAAAGAATATTGTATATACTAACAGCACTAAAGCCGCAAGTACTACAACAACAGTAACAAGTATGGCAAAAGCCTCTCCCATAATTAAAAAGTAAGGGAGCCGAAGCCCCCTGTTATTTTAAAACATAACTTCTTTCCCTACATCCAGGCCATTGTTCTTTGCCAGCACCCCACACATGTGGAAAAGCATCCTTGCGCCCACATTACCGTCCCAATCGTCATTTTCACCGGGGGCGACTTCCACTAGGTCAAATCCTATAATTTCTTTGCCTGATGCTGCAAGCCTGCTGAAGAGGTATGAGGCCTGCTCAAAAGAGAAACCTCCCGGTACCGGAGTGCCTGTATTAGGGCAGTACCATGGGTACATACCATCAATATCAAAGCTTATGCACACCTTTTGCGGAAGCGAATTTATTATTGTATCACACTGCTGTTTCCAGGTTATGCCTTCAAATGTTTCAGCTTTAAGGTCCCTGTCAGTAAAAACTTTTACCCTGCCGTTATACTTTTCTACAACGTCAACTTCCTGTTCCGAAAAATCACGGATACCTACCTGTACAATTTTAGATATCTGCGGAAGCTGTAGCGCATTGTACATTATAGAAGCGTGTGAATAGGTAAAGCCTTCATAGGCAATGCGCAAGTCCATGTGTGCATCAAGGTGAAGGATTCCGAAATCATCATGCTTACGTGCCAAAGCCCTGTAATATCCAAGGGGCGTACTATGGTCACCACCCAGTAGGACCACCTTTTTGCCCTTCTCCATCCAGAACTCAACACGTTGCTGCACAGCATTATGAAACTGCTCACAAACCTCATTTATAGTATCAAGATCTTCTTTTAATAAAGCATCCTGTTCAATATTTTGTCCGCCTTCTAAAGCAGCAATAATAGGCTGTGCCATGGCTTTATGCTCACGGCCTTTCTCAGCCCATTCTTCAGTAAGCTCACTGTTATCCATATAAATGCCGAGTTTCCACAACTCAGGAAATTCCTGGTGCAGCAGGTCTACCTGAAAAGACGCCTCAAGTATTGCTTCAGGCCCGTCTGAAGCTCCGGCACCGTAGCTTACCGTAACTTCCCAGGGTGCGGGAACAACTATAATTTCACTTTCTTCAGCGGTAAAAGGCAAGCCGAAAATACTTGCATCGGCTAAACCCGGCTGGCTAGGGTCAAAATTTTTTATTTTTTCTTCTTTATTCATTATTCGATTATTGGATTGTTAGATTTTTCGATTGTTCGACATTGATACTTATCCATTATTAGTTTAGTTCTTGTTTTTTTAGTGAAGACATAAATTTTGATGTCATCATTACAATCCTGCTCAATTCATGCAATAAAGAATCCTTAGATTCATCGTTTAAAAATCCAAGATCGTTAGATATCAGCAATTGTGTTTCCAATTCATAGCATGATCCGATAGCTATTTCCAAATACCTGCAAAAATCTTTGTTGGAATGTCTTGAAGCACCTTCAGCTATATTAGAAGGAACTGATACAGCACACCTTCGCATTTGGTTTGTTATCCCAAACTTTTCACACTGTGGAAAATCATTTGTAGCAAGATAAATTGCAGAGCAAAACTTCCTACTCATTTTCCATATCTCAAGTTCCTTAAAATTATGCATAGCTTATTTATACATCGATTAGTCGAAAAAATCGAACTATCGAATAATCTACTTTTTATGCGATAAAATCCCTTGTTTTAGTATCTGCCCGAACTCATACATGTCTTCAAATGAGCAATAAAAAGGCACAGGTGCCAGCCTTATTACATTTGGCTCCCTCCAGTCTACTATTACCCCATTCTTCATCAGGTACTCGAACAAAGACCTCCCTTCGCCATGAAGGAAAACCGAAAGCTGGCATGCCCTTTCTTCAGGATTAGACGGCGTGATAATTTCAAACGTACTATCAACTTCTTTATCAATTTCGTGAAGGATAAATTGAAGATAAGCGGTAATAGCATCCCTTTTGGCAATAAGTGCCGGCATGCCCACTTCATCAAACATTTCAACTGACGCAAGGTAGGGCGCCATTGAAAGTATAGGGAGGTTGCTAACCTGCCAGCCATGCGCACCCCGAACAGGGTCGAACATTGGCTCCATAAGAAAGCGGCGTTCTTTATTATGTCCCCACCATCCGGCAAAACGGTGCAGGTCCATATCATTATGATGCATTTCGTGCACAAAAGCGCCCGATGCATTACCTGGGCCCGAGTTCATATACTTATAGCTGCACCACGCAGCGAAATCTACGTTCCACTCGTGCAGTTCAAGCTTTATATTACCTGCGGCATGCGCAAGGTCCCAGCCTACGTAAGCACCCGCATCCTGGCCGGCTTTTGTAATGGTTTTCATATCGAAAACCTGACCTGTGTAGTAGTTTACCCCGCCAATTAGCACCAGCGCAAGCTCATCGCCTACTTCTTTTATTTTGTCAAGCACATCTTCAAGGCGTATGTTGTGTTCGCCTTCACGCCTCTTAATTTCAACAATGGCATCATCGGGCTCAAAACCATGAAACTTAACCTGGCTCTTCAGCATGTACTGGTCGCTCGGGAAGGCTTTCTCTTCACAAATAATTTTGTATCGCTTTGCTG
>JAEWKB010000204.1 GCA_023386255.1 Bacteroidota bacterium | reverse complement strand
TTTCTTTATTGCCGGCTGATGAATCTTCCTGTTCTTTATATTCTACAGGGATGGTAAGTGTAAATACGGAGCCTTTACCCACCTCACTCTCCAGTGAAAGCTGTGCCCCAAGCAGCTTAATAAGCTCGCGTGAAATAGAAAGCCCAAGGCCTGTACCACCATACTTTCTTGATGTACCGCCATCGGCCTGCTGGAATGCCTCAAAAATTGAATTCTGCTTTTCCTGCGGTATCCCTATCCCGGTATCTTTAATTGCTATAGATACAGTATTTTCATCCTGCTTTTTTATGCTTACTGTAATTCCGCCTTTTTCGGTAAATTTCAGCGCGTTCGACATCAGGTTCTTGACAATCTGGTCAAGGCGCTGACGGTCGGTAAAAATAAATTCAGGCACATCCGGGTCCATCTCAACCTTCAGGTTTAGCTTTTTCTGCTCCGCCTGGCGCCTGAAATTCTTCTGGGTAGTATCAATAAATTCACGCATGTTAACGCGCTCTACATGAACATGCATTTTGCCCGCCTCAATTTTAGAAAGGTCAAGTACCTCGTTTATAAGGTTGAGCAGGTCATGCCCGCTGTTGTATATAATTTCAGCACTTTCAACCTGGTCATCTGTCAGGTTCCTGCCTTTGTTATCGGCCAGGTCTTTAGAAAGGATGAGAAGGCTGTTTAGCGGAGTCCTGAGCTCATGCGACATATTGGCCAAAAACTCAGACTTGTACTTACTGCTGGCCTCAATTTGCGAATTCTTCTCTTCAATAGCCATCCTGGCACCTTCAAGCTCCCTGTTTTTCCATTCCAGCGCCTGGGTTTGCTCCTCAAGCTCTTCATTGGTAATCTGCATTTCTTCCTGCTGCTGCTTCAGGCTTTGCGTTTGCTCTTCAAGCTCTTCGTTCATCTGCCTTAGTTCTTCCTGCTGGCTTTGCAGCTCCTCGCTTTGCACCTGTGTTTCCTCAAGCAGCATCTGTATCTGACGCCTTGAAAGGGCCGAGTTAATGCTGATCGCGATACTTTCGAGCGTAGTGTTCATAAATTCCTTTTCTGTTTCGGTAAAAGGCTCAAGGCTGCCTATTTCAATCACCCCCATAGTTTTACCTTCAAACAGGAACGGAACTATCATTATGTGGTTTGGCTTAACTTCAACAAACGATGAATTAATGCTGAGTGTACTTTCCTGTACATCGGTAAGATAAACCGGCTCCATAGTATGCGCTGCCTCTCCTACCTGTCCTTCTTTAAAGGCTATAGGTTTTTGCTGCCCTGCAGGAAGTGTATAAGCATGCCCAGCGGTAAAGTTTAGCACATTATTATCTGCAAGGTAAAGCGCCCCTACCTGAGAATTGGTATATTCACATAAAAAAGCCAGGGTATCGGCTGCAAGAACTTCTACTTCCTTGTCACCCCTCAGTTTTTCACTTAGCCGGTTAAGGCCTGTAGTAAGCCAATTGTGCTTTTGATTTTCCTCAGTTGTAGTTTTAAGTGAGGTTGTCATTTTTTTCAATGCATTGCCCAAAATATCTTTATCTGATTTTGGCGCAATATTATCATCGTAATTGCCTTCAGCCACTTTGGCCGCATGCTGTGTTACCTCCCTGAAGCTGTTGTTGATGCTTACAAGCGAATCAAAAACAGGCTTTAGCTCATCATTCTCATCATTTATTGTTAACTGAGAAGTAGTATATTCCCGTGAGGCAATCTTTTCTGCTTCATCAGTAATCGTGCTAATGCGCCTGGCAATGCTGGTAATTATCCAGTACGCAAGTACTATAGCAAGCGCAATACCCACGCCTAGAAGCAGCATCATTACATTTACACTCGATTTATATGCGGCTTCGCTAACTTCTTTATCATGCAGCATTGAAGCTTTGTTTTTTTCTACCAGCTGAGTTAAAAGCTGTATAGACTGGTTTCGCCCCACATAAGCTTCATTACTTGATATTTTAAATGCTTCCGCATCTTTATCGGTATAGGCAAGGGTTACAATATCTTCAACATTTAATTTGTAATCCGCCCATATTTTCTTAAAATCCTGAAGATAGTTGTCGCCCGTATTATCAACAAGCTCTTCGAGTTCCGGCAGGAGCTTATCCACCCTGGCCGAAGCAGTCTGGAGCATTTCCCTATATCTGTCCCTTCGGGGGGAGTCGCCTTCCAGTATAATATTTTTTTCATGGCGGGCAGTTTCCAGCACTCCTATCAATATTTCATTGGATAACATTACTTTACGGGAAGATACATCAACAATGTTAGTGAGGCTGTCATTGGTATCGGCCAGCTGCCGTGTCATGTATAATGATATTGCCATAACCAGCACCAATATCAGTGTAAAACCCGTGAGTAACTTTGTCCTTATTGAAAATTTCATATTATTTAAATAACTTGTTGTTCCAAATCAATTAATACCGCTGCAATTTTATCCAGCGGCAGTACATAATCGGCTACGGTTGCTTTTAGCGCTGCCTGCGGCATCTCGCCGGATTCGGCAGTGGTTGGGTCCTGTACTATGGCAACACCGCCACTCTCTTTAATTTTTTTCAGGCCATTAGCTCCGTCATTGTTAAGCCCGGTAAGTATTACACCAATTGTTTTTTTGGCAAATACATCGGCAGCGCACTCAAACAATACATCAACCGAAGGCCTTGCATAATTAACCCGCTCATCAAGGCTTAGCGAAAATGTGCTGTCGTTTTCAATCAGTAAATGATATCCTGCAGGCGCAATATATGCTATTCCTGCTGTTATCTTTTCCTTTTCATCAGCTTCTTTTACCCTTATCTCGCACATATTGTCTAACAGCTCTATCCAGTCATTGCCCGCACCGGGGCTTATGTGCTGTACAATAATTACCGGCAGCTTAAAATTTTTCGGCAGCCGTGGCAATATTTGCTTTACAGCCTGCATTCCTCCCCATGAAACCCCTATCACTATTGCCTCAAAGCGCATTTTTATTAATATTTTCTTTTATAAATCATATGCTTCTTATCAAGTTCAGTGTATTGTGTGGCAAAATCTGTATGCCTGATACTTTCCTTAGATCCGAGGCACAACATGCCCCCGTGTATAAGGCTGTCATACAAAAGCCTGTGTACCTGATTTTGAAGGTTTTTATTAAAATATATCATTACGTTACGGCACAACACCAGGTGCATTTCTGCAAAAACACCATCGGTTACCAGGTTATGGTTGGCCCAAACGATATTATCTTTTAAAGATTGCTCCATGATAACCCTGTCATAGCTGGATGAATAGTAGTCGCTAAATGCCTCAACACCACCAGCCTTCTGATAGTTGGAAATATACTGCTTCATCATTGTATTGGGGTAAATGCCTTCCTTAGCCTGGTCAAGCGCGTATTGATTAAAATCAGTGGCATATATGGTGCTCCGTTCATACAGGCCTTCTTCCTTTAGCAATATTGCCATTGAATACGCCTCCTCGCCCGTGGCGCAGCCGGCGTGCCATACTTTTATAAACGGATAGGTTTTAAGTATTGGGATAACATGTATACGTAAGGCTTTATAAAAATCAGGGTCACGAAACATTTCCGTCACCGTTATTGAAAGGTCCTTTAAAAACTGCGACGCAAAAAATTTGTCATCCACAACTTTTTTCTCGATCTCAGGTATCGTTTTTATGCCCGAAAGCATCATCCTGTTCTTAATACGCCTTTTTATATGTGCTTCCGCATACTGCCTGAAATCATAACCATATGTCTTATATATAGCTTCAAGCAACGATGCAATTTCAGCGCTTTCCGTCTCGGTAGTGTCCATTTTTAATTACTCATTATCCATTTTTCACGGCAACCTGCAATTATACTATAAAGTTATGAGCAGCGAAATAATTTTAAGCTCATGTTAACATTTCAAGCTTTCTTTTTAAAATCTATAACATAAGGTTAAGCTTTTAAAATAAAAAACACGACTGCTAAAAAAGCAGGGCAACATTTAGGCTTTCATAATGTTTTTGTTAGCTAATCCCATTAATATATGGGGGTAATTTTGAAATTGAGAAACTGTGGTATAATCCGCACCCTCAACAAGGAACAAGAACCAAACTATAATTGCTATGATTAAAATTACCAACTTTATTACGAAAGTGATGTGCATTGCCCTGCTGGCTGCTTTTGCGGGGGGCAATGCCTATGCGCAGTGCGATAACATAAGTGTATCATCTGCCTTTCCTGCATCAGGGCCTTACAACACCGTTGTAGATATTGAAGGAACAGGATTTTTAACCGGTTCCGGCACTACTGCGGTAGCGTTTAACGGAGTTGCAGCAAGTGGCTTCAGCGTAGTGGCCGATAACCTTATAAAGGCTGTAGTACCCCAAACTGCAACTACAGGTATGCTTACCCTCACTACCAATGAGTGTACCGTAAATGCAGGTACGTTTACCATAATAGATTCAAACTGCAGCAGCTCTGAAACTATTACTGCCCAACCCTTCAGCCAAAGCGTATGCGAGTTTGAAGATGCTACCTTTACTGTAACGGTAGATATGCCTGCAGGCTTTAACTATCAGTGGAAGGTATTAAATAATGCCGGAAGCTGGGTAAATGTTTCTGATGGAGAACATTACAGCGGTGCCAATACCACTACACTTACTATTGTAGATGCTCCTCTTGATTTTGTAGGCAATCAATATTATTGTGTGGCTACGCTTTCAGCCTGTAACCTTGTAAGTAACGCTGTGCAGCTTACTGTATCACCGGTACCTGTGGTGATTATCAATGGGTCTGATGCTACATGTATATTGCCTACAGGAAGCATAACAATTACCCCATCTGTAGGTGAAGGGTTAACTTATAGTACCGATGGTGTTAACTATACTGCCAGCACTACAATATCCGGACTTAGTGCAGGTAATTACAACTTATATGTAAAATCATCGGCAGGATGTATATCTATAGTGCCTTTTACCATAAATTCACAAATAGAGCTTCCAGCAGTAGCTGCATTTACAGTGGTACAGCCAACCTGCGAAAATCCTACAGGAACTATTACTGTAACAGGCCCTCTTGATCTTGGCCTTACTTACAGCATTGGCGGTGTGTTCCAGTCTAATCCGGTGTTTTCAAATTTAGCGCCGGGAACCTACCAAATTACCGTGCAAACTCTTTTAGGTTGTACATCGGTTACAGCTGATATTGTAATCAACCCTGTTCCTGCCACGCCTGTACAGGCTACAGTAACGGCTACGCAACCTACCTGCGAAACACCAACAGGAACCATTGAGGTTACTGCACCACTTGGCGCGCAATACACTTATAGTGTTGATGGTGTTAATTACCAGGCTTCAACAACTTTCTCAGGACTTGCGGTTAACAACTATACCATTTATGTAAAAGATGGCGGAAGCTGCCCTTCACAAACCTCAACACAAGTATCAATAAGCCCTGTGCCTGCCACTCCTGTAGCTGCCACAGCAACAGCAACGCAGCCTACCTGCGATACACCAACAGGAAGTATTACCGTAACTGCGCCGCTGGGAGCAGGCTATACGTATAGCATAGACAATACCAATTGGCAGGCTGCTACAACATTTACAGGGCTTGCAACAGGAAATTACACCGTATATGTACGATTTGAAGGTAGCTGCCCTGCCGCAACTTCAACACCTGTAACCATTAATGTTGTTCCTTCAGTACCTGCAGTGGCTACGGTTACCACCACACAACCTACATGCGAAGTACCAACAGGTAGCATTACAGTTACTGCACCTACCGGCACCGGCTATACCTATAGTATTGATAATGTGAACTGGCAGGATGCTGCTACGTTTACCGGCCTCGCCGTAGGTAGCTATACTGTATATGTAAGCAATAACGGAAGTTGCCCTTCGGCTACTACAACGCCTGCTACAATAAACGATCTTCCGGCTGTACCGGTTGTAGCAACTGCAACTGCAACACAACCTTCATGCGGGACTACCACAGGAAGCATTACAGTAACTGCTCCTCTCGGAAGCCAGTATACCTACAGCATTAACAATACTACCTGGCAGGCAGCAACATCATTTACGAACCTTGAGGCAGGTAACTATACTATTTACGTAAGGGATAACGGAAGCTGCCCTTCGCAAACTACAACTCCTGTAATTATTGAAGAACTGCCTGCCGTACCTGCAGTGGCTACAGCATCTGCTACACAACCTACCTGTGATACACCAACAGGAAGTATAACAATATCTGCACCTCTTGGCAGCCAGTATACTTATAGCATTGATGGTACTGCTTATCAGTCGGCAATAACGTTTGCAGGACTTGCAGCAGGTAGCTATACCATCTATGTAAAAGATGGCAGCAGCTGCCCTTCTCAAACCACAACTCCGGTTATTATTAATGCAGTACCAGCAGTACCTGCTGTTGCAACAGCCAGTGCGGTACAGCCTACCTGTGCTTTCCCAACAGGAACTATCCAGGTATCTGCACCTATGGGTTCTCAATATTCTTATAGTGTAGATAATGTTAACTGGCAGTCGGGTACTATATTCGCTAATCTTGCGCCGGGTAACTATACCGTATATGTAAGCGACAGCGGAAGCTGCCCTTCGGCTACCACAGCGCCAATAACTATAAATGCAGTACCAAATGTTCCTGCAGTTGCCACTTTAAACGTAACTCAGCCAAATTGTACCAATCCGGGTGCTATTGAAGTTACTGCGCCTCTGGGAAGCCAGTACACTTACAGTATTGATGATGCCAACTACCAGTATTCAGCAGTATTTACAGGACTTACAGACGGTAACTATACAGTATATGTGCGCGAGAACAACGGTTGCCCGTCGGCTACATCTACAATAACGCTTAATCCTGTTCCTGCAACACCTGTAGCGGCCAGTGTAACAGTTACCCAGCCTACCTGCCAGCTTATATCCGGAACAATACAAATTGATGGCCCAACAGGCAGCAACTATACTTATAGTATTGACGGAACCAACTGGCAGTCATCGGCTACATTTACAGGCCTTAACGAAGGCGATTATATGGTTTATGTAAAAAATGGTGAAAGCTGTGCTTCTGCGGCAACCCCGGTAACTATTGATGCCATACCAAACATGCCTGATACTCCTGTAGCAATGGTTACACAGCCAACATGTTCAGCCGGTGGATTGATCGAAATATCATCACCTATAGGTGTATCTTACAGCATTAACGGTACCGACTGGCAGCCATCGGCTACATTCCAAAACCTTGTTCCCGGTACTTATATAGTGCAATGCATGAACCCGCAAGGCTGTATAAGCTACTCTGAAGAGCTTGTGGTTCTTGATAACACTGCTGTTACACCAATAGTTACAAGTACAGAAGGATGTGAGCTTACCGCATTTGGTAAAGCATATGTTATAAATGCACAGCCTGCTGACAACTCGTTTGACGCTTCAACTGCCACCTACGTATGGAAGAATGAACAGGGCAATGTAATTGGCAACAATGAGAACATCCTTAACGTTACCGAATACCTTAAAGATTATCCTCAGGCACAGTTCCCGCTTAATCTTACGCTTACGGTTACTACTATGGGCGGCTGTACAAACGCATTCAATTTTGTAGTAGAGGGCTCATTATGCGGAATACCTAAAGGTATATCGCCTAATAATGATGGTATGAATGATAAGTTTGACCTGGTGGGAATGAACGTAAGTAAAGTTTCAATATTCAACCGATATGGTGAGAAGGTGTATTCAAAAGATAATTACCGCAATGAATGGATAGGCCAGGGCGATAACGGTGGTGAGCTGCCGTCAGGAACCTACTACTATGTAATTGAATCTGCCGGAACATCACAAACAGGATGGGTTTATGTTAACCGTGAAGAGAATTAGATTGGATTAGATTAGTATATGTCTTTACACAGCCGCTTTACAGCGGCTGTGTTGTTTTAAGTACTTTTCTTGTCCCAGTTCAATGCACAGGATGATGTGCAGGAGTAATTTTACATCATCAAACAATATCAATTAAATAATAATATCATGGAAAATAAAATTTTAGGCCTGCACCACATTACTGCCATAGCAGGCGATGCCAAACGTAACTTCAACTTTTACGCTAACATACTTGGCTTACGCTTCATCAAGAAAACTGTAAACTTTGATGATCCCGGAACATACCACTTTTACTTTGGCGACGAAATTGGCAGTGCCGGTACTATACTTACCTTCTTCCCATGGGGCGAAGGTATTCCCCAAGGCCGACGGGGTTCGGGTATGGCTACTGAGATTGGATATTCTGTACCAAAAGGCAGCCTTGAGTTTTGGGTGGAGCGTTTTGAGAAATATAACGTAATCTATAATAAGCCGGCTGAACGTTTTGGAGAACGCTATCTTGCTTTCCTCGACCCTGATGGGCTAAAACTGGAACTTGTTGAAGCCAATACTCCCGATGACCGCAAGCCATGGGAAACTGATGAGGTAAAGGCTGACGTAGCAACAAGAGGCTTTCATAATGTTACCATTACACTTAATACTATTAGTGGAACTGCGGACATATTAACCGAGGTGTTTGGATAC
>JAEWKB010000124.1 GCA_023386255.1 Bacteroidota bacterium | reverse complement strand
AACACAAGCCTGAAACCATGCCAGCTTACCCACAGCCAGATATTTATATCCGTTGCGTGCCTCATAATGAAACAGCCCATACTTTGGGTCAAAGCGCTTTAAAGCGGTATTATACACCGGCCACAGCTTCTTTATTTCGGTACACTCCAGCAAAAGCGCCATGAGCTCGGTAGCACATACCTCATAAGAGATACTGTAAATATCCCGCAGAAAATGCTGCCTTTGCGGCGTTATCTTGTGGCCGCTGAAGTGAGAGGCTACACGCTTCTTAAGGTTTACCGCCTTCCCTACATAAACAACCTTCCGTTCTTTGTTGTAAAAATAATACACCCCCGGCTTTTCAGGCAGCTGCTCAAAATCGGCAGGCGGCAGGTTAGGCGGCAGACGCTGGTCCTGCGCCGTTTTCTTAACCATTTTTTCAATGTGGCCTTCAGTGTCCCATTGCAAAAGGCGCGAGAATAAAATGGCAGTGGCATCTGCGTCGCCTCCCGCACGGTGCCTGTTTTCTATAGGAATATTTAGTGAATTGCACAGGTTGCCGAGGCTATACGAGCCAAAGCCGGGTTTTATTTTTCGGGCAGCGCGTACGGTACACAATTTCCTCGCGGTCCACTTGTAGCCGGCTTCTTCGAGCTGGTGCCGTATAAACGAATAATCGAAATTTACATTGTGTGCTATAAATATTCGGCCGGTGAGCATTTGGAAAACTTTTTCGGCAATATCATCAAATAGGGGCGCATTCCGAACCATATCATTAGTAATGCCTGTAAGGGCGAATATAGGAAGTGGTATTTCTTTTTGCGGATTGACAAGCGTTTCAAAACGATCAAGAATATTTATACCGTCATGAATGATTATAGCAATTTCGGTAATACGGCTGCCTGAAGCATTACCGCCTGTGGTCTCAATATCTACTATGGCATATTCTGTCTTCATCAGCTATATTGCAAATGCTACTATAAGATTATAATCTACAAATGTAAAAGCCCTGATGTAATATTCAGGGCTTTAAGTGTTAAATATTTTGAAGAAATTCGAAGATTTATTTCCAACCTCCACCCAGTGCCCTGTAAATGTTTACCATGGCATTAAGCTGCTGCTTTTTAGTTTCTATCAAATCAAAACGTGCCTCAAGCGCATCACGTTGTGTCAGCAATACTTCCATGTAGTCAGCCCTTGCGGAGCCAAAAAGGTCGTTCGAAATCTCGACAGACTTGTTAAGCGCTTCCACTTCTCTTGATTTAAAGCCATAGCTCTTTTCTAAATTGCTGATGTTGGACAGCTGGTTAACTACCTCAACATAAGCATTCAGTATGGTACGCTCATAATTGTAAACCGCCTGTACCTGTTTGGCATTAGCGCCCGCGTAAGCAGCCTTAATAGCATTCCTGTTGATAAGCGGCGCCATAAGGTCACCCGCTACAGAATATACAAGCGACTGTGGCGATTTGAACAGGTATTGCGCATTAAAAGCCTGGTAACCCACCCCTGCCGATATACCCAGTTGCGGATAAAACCTTGCCCTGGCCACCTTTACATCAAGCTTTGCTGCGGCCAGGTCAAGCTCAGCCTGCTTAATATCAGGGCGGTTTTGCAGCAGCTGTGACGGAAGGCCTGCAGCAACCGCATTAGGTACAAACGTATCGAACGACTCTGTGCTGCGTTTAACAGGCTGAGGGAACCTGCCTACCAGGAAGTTGATCCTGTTCTCCGTCTCAGTTATCTTTTGCTCAATTTCGTACTGCAGGCTCTTTGTGTTGAGCACCTGCGCCTCAAAACGCTTTACAGCAAGCTCGGTAACACGTGCCGATTCTTTCTGAAGCTTTACAATCTCGAGCGCATTGTTCTGTATCTCTATATTCTGCTTTACAATGGCAAGCTGGTTATCAAGCGCAAGCAGTTCAAAGTAAGAGTTAGCCACTTCCGACACCAGGTTGGTCATCATGAAGTTCTTCCCTTCCACACTCGATAAATAGCGGCTTACCGCGGCTTTCTTGGCATTGCGCAGCTTCTTCCAGATATCGAGCTCCCAGTTGGCAAACGCACCTACGGTAAAATCACCAAGCGGCTCCGGGTTCTCCTTCCCGGGAACAATCTCTATATTATGCTCCAGCGCCCCCTGAGGTGTATTGCGGGATACCTTTTCGGCGCCTGCACCGGCCCTAAGGCCTACAAAAGGCAGGTATTCCCCTTTCCTGGCGCGTACTTCGCTTTTGGCAACTTCAATTTCCTGTAACGTTATGTTCAGCTCCTGGTTGTTTTTAAGCGCCGTATCAATGAGCGAATCGAGGTTAGGGTCTTTGTAGTAATCCTTCCACATCAGCTTAGCTATATTAAGCGTGTCCTGCGCTCCGGCATAGCTGGCAGGAACGGCAGTATTTTCTGCCCTTTTAACCATGTCAGGAGTCTTGCAGCCTATGGCCAGCGACAACAATACTGACAGTGCCAGATATATATATACTTTATTCTTAAACATATTATTCGGTTTCTTCGTTATGTGAGAAATTATCAATTTGGTGTACAAACGTGTGTGACAGCGACTGGTCCTCTTCGTGTTTGATAAGCTTCCTGCCATCGGCCAGGGTGCCGAATATATAATATAATCCCGGCACAATGATTACGCCGAATACCGTACCGAAAAGCATACCGCCCAGCGCCGCCGAACCTATGGTTTTATTACCTATAGCACCTGCTCCGGTAGCAATAATTAGAGGAATCAAACCTGCAATAAAGGCAAACGATGTCATGAGGATAGGGCGGAAACGTACCTTGGCGCCTTCAATAGCTGCCTCAAGTATGGTAAAGCCTTCATGGCGCTTTTGCACCGCAAACTCTACTATCAGTACCGCATTCTTACCCAGGAGCCCCACGAGCATGATGAGGCCTATCTGCGCATAAATGTTATTTTCGAGTCCCATGATCTTCAGCATGAAAAATGTACCGAAAATACCAACCGGAAGAGAAAATACCACCGCCAGCGGAATGATAAAGCTTTCATACTGCGCGGCAAGCACAAAATATACGAATGCCAATACAATTGCGAAGATGTAAATGGACTCATTACCTCTCATCGATTCGTCATACGACAGACCTTCCCATGCTATGTCGTAACCTTTTGGTAAGGTAAGTTCCGCCACCTCCCGAACAGCCTGTATGGCGTCGGCAGTGGTATAGCCTTTTGCCGGAAGCCCCTGTATGGCAGCCGAATTGTACATGTTATAGCGCGTAATTTCGTTAGGCCCCTGTGTCTTCACCAGTTTCATAAACGCCGAGTATGGCACCATCTCACCCTGGTCGTTCTTGATGAACAGGTTCAGTATATCTGATGGCAGCCTCCTGAACTTAGGATCGGATTGCACATAAACTTTAAAGAAGCGGTTGAACTTGATGAATCCCTGCTCATAGGTACTGCCGATGAGGATATCCAGGTTCTCCATTGCTTTTCCTATAGACACGCCTTTCTGCATGGCAAGGTCATTATCTACCACAAGCTCATATTGCGGATAATTGGCCGCAAAGAAGCTGAACAAACCGGTAAGCTCTTTGCGCTTGCCCAATTCGTCCATGAACCTGTTCTGAATTTTATCAAAATCCTGATAATCAGTTGTGGTGTTCTTATCCAGCAAACGCATGGAGAAACCTCCTGAAGAACCAAATCCCGGGATGGCCGGCGGCTCAAAGAATTCGATTTTGGCACCAAGCCCATGCGATTTTTCTTCGAGCTCTTCCATTATCTCAGTTACGTTCTGTTCCCTGTCTGACCACGGCTTAAGGTTGATAAGGCACGTACCGGCGTTTGACCCCCTACCCTCGGTCATAATTTCATAACCTGCCAGCGATGAAACCGACTCTACGCCCTCCACATGCTCACAAATTTTCTGCAGCCTTTGCGATACCTGATTGGTAGTTTCCAGCGTTGAGCCCGGAGGTGTCTGTATAATAGCATAAATGGTACCCTGGTCTTCACTCGGGATAAATCCTGAAGGCAGTATCTTGTTCACGTAAAAAGTCGCCGCACAGAAAACAAGCAGTATGGCAAAGGTTACAATCCTCCTGCTGGCTATGCGCCTTAACAGGCCGACGTATTTAAGGGTCATTTTATCGAACCCGCTATTGAATTTATCAAGCCCTTTAGTAAGGATGTTTTTCTTACGCTCGTGCCCGTGGTGGTTCTTCAGAAGGATTGCACACAACACAGGCGTAAGCGTAAGCGCCACGATGGCCGAAATTACAATGGAGCTGGCCATGGTAATTGAGAATTGGCGGTAGAATGTACCTACCGGGCCTGACATGAAAGATATAGGCAGGAAAACCGATACCATGACAGCCGTAATGGCTATAATGGCTCCACTAATTTCGCCCAATACCATCTTTACCGCCTGGTACGGCGTTATGAGCGGGTGCTCCTCAAACTTGGCATGCACAGCCTCGACGACGACGATGGCGTCATCAACCACGATACCTATAGCCAGTACAAGTGCAAACAGCGTTACCAGGTTAATGGATAGTCCAAAAAGTTGTATGGCAAAGAAGGCCCCAATGAGCGATACAGGAACCGCAAGTATAGGGATTAGGGTTGAGCGCCAGTCGCCGAGAAAGATAAATACTACCATGGCCACAAGTATGAAAGCATCGCGAAGGGTATGGATAACCTGCTCTATAGATGCGTCTAAGAACTGTGACACGTCATAACTTATTTTATAGTCGAGACCCGGCGGGAATGTTTCCTTCATTTCCTCCAGCTTGGCTTTAACGCTGGCAATTACATCGCTGGCGTTGCTGCCGTAGTTTTGTTTTAATACTATTGATGCAGATGGATGCCCGTCAAGATTCGAATAGATATCAAAGAATTCGCTCCCCAGCTCAGCCTTACCAATATCTTTAAGGCGTATGGCTTCACCGTCCGGATTAGCACGTATTATTACATTTTCATATTCTTTAGGCTCGCTGTATCGCCCTTTGTACGTTAATACATACTCCAGCGACTGCGCCTGTATACCCGAGCTTTGCCCGATGCGGCCGGGACGGCCTACAATGCTTTGTTCGCCCAGTGCTTTCATAACCTCATCGGTTGATACATTATAAGCACGCATACGTTCCGGGTTTAGCCAAATACGCATGGCGTAGGTACGGCTACCTAATATCTGCGACCTGCCCACCCCTTTAATCCTGTTTATCTCGGGTAGCATGTTTACGCTCGCATAGTTATACAGGAACTTTTCGTCCATGTTCTTGCCTTTGGCGTAAAGGTTCACATACATTAGCATACTGGGCTGTATGGGGGTAATAACTATACCCTCCCGCTGCACCAGTTCGGGCAGTAGCGGCATTACCTGGTCTACCCGCGTTTTTACCCGAATAACCGCCTGGTTGGGGTCGGTGCCCGGTTCAAAAATAATTCTGAGTGTGGCTTCACCGGCACTGGTGGCATCAGTAGCCATGTATCTCATGTCCTGCACCCCGTTTATGGAGTTTTCAAGCGTAATAAGTGTTGATTTTACCAAAACATCGGCACTGGCACCGGGATAGGCAATAAATATATTTACTGTGGTTGGCGCAATTTCGGGAAACTGCGATGTAGGCAATTGTACTATTGCCAAGGACCCGATAAACACAATCATAATAGAAATTACAATTGCAAATACAGGCCTTTGTATAAATTTGCTAAACATTTTTCCTCATTTTAAATTGGTACAGTTACTCGGCATATAGCTCCAGGTGCGATAATACATGCTCAGGCTTCTCCAGCCTGTAGTCTATTTTTTCTCCTTCTTTTACAAGGCGCAGGCCTTCCAGAAGTATCTTGTCACCTGTAGACAAACCGTCCTTAATTATGAATATATGAGGCAGTTCAGCTGCTATTGTTATCTCTCTTGAGCGGATATGATTCTCTTTATCAAGCACATATACATATTTTTTCTCAAGTACTTCAAAAGTAGCTTTCTGAGGGATTATAAGCGCATCTTTATAAGGCTCGGTCATTTGTATGTTACCTGTTTCGCCATGCCTTAATAATCCTTTAGGATTGGGGAATGTGGCTCTAAATGCAATGTTACCTGTCTCATTATTAAAGTCGGCCTCAATGGTTTCAACCATTCCCTGATGCTCAAACATCCGGTTGTTAGCCATAATCAGGTTCACCTTCATTTTCCCGTTCGTATCTTTAAGCTTTTGCTGGTAGTCCAGGTATTCAGCTTCGGGTACGTTATAGTACACCCACATCCTGCTGTTATCAGACAGTTCTGTAAGCAGGTCGCCCTCATCTACAAGGCTGCCAAGCCTCACGTGGAAACGCCCTATAATACCGTCAAAAGGCGCCCTTATTTCAGTAAAGGCAAGGTGGGTACGGGCCAGCATCAGTTCGGCATTGGCCTTGTCAAGCTTGGCTTTTGCCATGGCAAGCTCATTAGGGGCCACTACATTTTTATCGGCCAGCCTTTTGGTATTCTTGTATTCAATATCAGCAAAATTGGCTTCGGCTTTCGCTTTTTGCATTTCAGCTTCATACAGCTTCGGCATGATACGGAACAGCAGCTGCCCTTTTTTTACCGCCTGCCCTTCATCTATATAAATCTTTTCGAGGTAGCCACGTTCCTGCGCCCTCAGCTCTATGTGCTGTATGGAGTGTATCTGGCACACATAATCTTTAGTAATGATGGTATCTTTTTTTACGGGATTTGTAACCGCAAATACTTTCTTTTCATGTTTTTCGTGTTCTTTGTGGCAGCTTGTAAGGCACAACAATGCACTCAAGCCCATGAGGATGATCATTCTCTTCATAGTAATATTATAGGGTATTGGTTATGGATTTCGTAAAATCGGGTGCATGGGTGCTACCTGTAAGGGGCTGCTTAACAGCAAAGGCTTAAGGTATGCACATGCAGAAAAGGGCATGAATTGCCCAAAAAGAAAATGATAAGACAGATCACAGCCGTATTACACGGAGAAGGATATAGAGCCTGCAAGGAGAAAAGGAAGTGAACCGCTCTTTGAAACGATTGCTTTTTTTGTAAAGCGTTTCAAAGCTTGAAGGTATGGAATGCTTATAAAACGAAGTATTTAAACAGGCGGAATTTTTAAGCAGTTTTTTACCTGAAGACGAAACTTCTTCTTCCTCACTGCTTTCATTGGTGGTAAACCTGTCTTCAGCTTTTTTAAATACCGCTGAAGAATAGGAACTGATACTGGTAATGTGCTTTTGCAGCTCGCTTTGCGATACTGTTCCTTTACCTGCATCTTTAACTAATGATGAATTGGCATAAGCTGCAGAGTGGTTTGTGCAAACCATTAATAACATGCTTAGCAGCAATAAATATTTATTGATCCAATTCTTCATCAGGAAGCAAAATTATATAATATAACATTACATTCTTACAAATGATTTTTACGGTTTTGTTAATGACTTGTTAATTCCTGTTAATGCTGTGGCGCAACATCAAGTAGCTTAATTTGCTGCTTATACTTTTGTGGCAGTATGATTTCTTTCATCACCCTGTCCAGCCTAACATATCTTGAAATTTTGTATAGCGACAGCAATGGCCTGAGCAGTAAATTTTGATTCAGTCCCAGCAGCTGGCGTACTTTCGCCGGTGCTATAAGCCGCTGGGTTTCCAGCAGCAGCCTGTAGCGCACGGGCCCAAGGTGTTTGCGGTACTGCATGTATAGGTCGGACGTATAATGGCCGTACTGCATATCTTCCTGCAGGTGGCCTTCCCGCATCTGTACCCATTCATTAAAGTTATTGGGCAATCCTTTTAAACCCATCCTGGCGCCTACCCTGAAAAATACATCAAATACCTCCTCTTTCTCCCCGGGGCCAAGCTTCCGCTCTAAAACTTCATAAGACCTTATTGAATAATCTATCAGCATGAACAGCACATCCCTGTAGGCCCAGTCAGGAATTTTAGCACCACGGTTAGCCTCTACGCCGGCATGTATGGCCGCAATAGTATCTATAGCTTTGTGCGCTGCTTGCTCCTCCGAAAAAACAATGGCGCGTGCGTAGGATACTGTCGAAAACAGCCTCCCCAGTGGGTCGGAAGGCAGCCTGCCCGTAAAGTAAAGCCAATCTACAGCTTTATTAAGCGCGAACTCTGCCGAAGCGCCTGCAAATATGAACAGGATGGTATCCCCATTACCCCATATGCGGCGTACTATTGAATGTTCGTCTACAAAATGTTTCATACAATTTTAAAAGTACTTTGAATAACAAAGTTAATGTATTTTACAGAATATTTCGTCTATCTTGCGGCAAAATTTTATTAAATGAGTGCAGCCTATATAATTGATGAAGCTTATAACAATACTGCTTTTGCAGGGAAAGATATTGTATATAAGGATTTTGAACGCTGTAATTTTACTAACTGCAACTTTACATTAGCAGAGTTTACAGGTGTGGTATTTACCGATTGTACCTTTATAAACTGCAATTTTACCGATGCTAAAATAAATTACGTAGTGTTCCAGGA
>JAEWKB010000112.1 GCA_023386255.1 Bacteroidota bacterium | reverse complement strand
GCCTACAGCAATATCTTTGAATTTTATCCGTCTGTTTTTACAACCGGCCCTTATCCTGAAGGTAACTTTAGCTGGCACCACCTGTGGTTTATTGCCTACCTGTTCATTTTTTCAATAGTGGCAATTCCTTTGTTCCTGTTTCTGAAAACTCCTTCCGGAAAAGCCTTCACTAATAAAGTTATGGCACTTTCAGCCCGGACAGGCATGTATTGGGTTATCATCCTTACATTTATTGCTAACCTGCTGCTGTTTTGGTACCCCAATGAAACACATGCGCTGATTGATGACTGGGCAACCTTTTTCAGGTATTTTTCATTTTTTATTACCGGCTACTTTATTGGTACGCATTTAGGCTTTTGGAATGAAATTGAGCAAAATCGCAGGCGATACCTGAGAGTAGCATTCTTTAGCACCCTTATTATTAATTACCTGCGATGGAACGATCTTGAGCCTGAATGGGAGCCAGGCCCTCAAAATATTGCTTACATTGCATTATGGACATTTAGCGCATGGACCTGGATCCTGGCGCTGCTGGGCTATGCCAAACGATATATGAACTTCAACAGCAGTTTTTTAAAATATACCAATGAAGGTATATACCCATTTTACATATTGCACCAAACTGTAATTGTGATCATTACATTTTATGTGGTACAGACGGAAGAAACCATCATCAGCAAGTATATTTTTCTTACTTTGGTATCATTTGCCGTTACTATAGGTTTATACGAGTTTTTGGTGCGGCCTTACAACCTGATGAGATTCTTTTTTGGGATGAAGAATAAAAAAATATGACACGCCAACTTATAATTTTTGCACTACTGGCTTATGTAATTTCCTGGCTGATATGGCTGCCTTTGTATAGCCCCGTACTAGGCTTCAGCACTATTGCACCCTTACCTTTTAACCATGCTCTTGGAGGGTTAGGACCATTAATTGCAAGCTTTATTACTAATATAATTTTAAACCCACGTGCAGCAAGGCAGGTACTTGTAAAATGTTTTGCTTACCGGCCTCTGTTATATTTAGCCTTAGCCCTAACCACTCCTTTTATAATTGCCGCTATCAGTATAGTAATAAGTCATTTTATTGATAATACAACTCTGTATTTCAGTGGACTGCTGCATAACAAAGAATTTCCTGACTATAGTTTTATTGCGCTTCTCCTGTACAACATCATCTTTTTCGGATTTGGCGAGGAAGCCGGCTGGCGCGGATTTGCCCTGCCAAGGCTTCAGTCACGGCACAATGCACTTGCCTCATCATTATTGCTCACCGTAATATGGGCATTATGGCACATTCCGCTGTTCCTTTACCGCCCCGGTTATACAGGCATGGACCCTGGTGGCGTAACCGGATGGATTTTCAGCCTGATGACGGGCAGCATTCTCCTTACATGGTTTTATAATACATCCCGCGGAAGCATACTTATTTGTGCCCTGTTCCATGCCACTATTGATATTCCTTTTACCGGTGATCTGCCCGCTACGGAGATTACAGGCTATATTGGTGCCATAATTACTTTTTGGGGAATCTTTACGATATTAATATTCAGGCCGGCAAACCTGTCACGCAGGGCAAAGGTAACCATTGATGATATAAGCTAAACACCTCATTAAGCACTTCCAGCGAATTAAGCCTACAGAAATAATCATCAGCAAGTATATTCCGAAGTTTGGTGTCATTTGTCGTGACTGAAGTTTATGGATTTTGGGTTGCGCTATGATTAAATCCATTTTCTAATCAAACCTTCAGGTTGCCCATGCCGCCATCAACAGCAAGCACCTGTCCGGTTATCCATGCTGATTTTTCACTTAACAAAAAGGCTATCGCATTGGCAATATCTTCAGCTGAGCCTACTTTCTTTGAAGGGTTTCGGCTTTGTGCGGCTTCGCGCTTTTCAGGTGTTCCCAGAAACTTTTCTGACAGCGGCGTATCTGTAAGCGAAGGCGCTATGCAATTCACCCGTATCTTTGGCGCAAGTTCGGCAGCAAGTGAGCGCGTAAGCCCTTCAAGTGCTGCTTTTGCCATGGCTATAGAGCTATGGAAAGGCATACCCGCTGCAACGGCCACAGTACTTATAAATACAATAGACCCATTGCTGCTTTTTTTAAGGTTGGGCAGATACGCCTGCGCAAAGGCAGCCGCACCAAGAGCATTTATGCTGTAATCATGTAAAAAATCATCTTTGGTGTAGCGGTTGAAAGGCTTCAGGTTGATAGTCCCCGGGAAGTACACAATACCATCAACAGCCTCATCAATAACCGGAAAAAAACCAAAGTCATATTGGCCAACAGTAAAAGCCTTGTCATAAACACCTTCAGGTGATTTTGTTGAAATCCCAATTAAAGTATGTTCCTGTTGTTTTAGCAATGCAGCCGAAGCCGTTGCAACGGCTGAAGATGCCCCTGCAAACAAATATGTTTTTGGTTCCATTATCTTCTTTTTGATATTTTATTGCCTGTTATGTTTCTTTGCCTGCTGCATTTAAAGCGGCTTATATCTTCATTTCTTTTTTTTGCATGCTTTGTGCCACAGTTTTCTACCCTTTCCCGCCAAAGCCTGTAGCTGCTAAACTTTAGTTCCTTTTTCATCAGCGCCTTTACATCAGCTTCCGACAGGCCAAACTGAAACTTTATGGCATCAAAAGGGGTGCGGTCCTCCCAGGCCATTTCTATAATACGGTCAATCTGGATCTCAGTAAATATTGTTTTCATTGTAGCCATAGTTTCCTGTACATTGCTTTAGGGTCATAATCTGCCGCCTGTTTATCTACGTTAAATTTCCTGTTTTCCCTGGGGTCATTCCCTACACCGGCTATGTAGGCCCAATTGCCCCAGTTGCTGCACACATCATAATCAATAAGCTGCTGCTCAAAATAAGCTGCGCCGTAGCGCCAGTCCACACCAAGGTCGTTACACAGGTAACTGGCCACATTCTGTCGGCCCCTGTTACTCATGTAACCCGTATATTTAAGCTCCCGCATGCAAGCATCAACAAAGTCATTGCCGGTTTGCCCCGCAACCCATTGCTGTAGCAGTGCGGGATTATAGCTGCCGGCTGATGAAGCCCCGCCCTTAAAACCTCCTTTAAGAAAGAGTTTGTTTTTGTGCTTTTTCATCATAAACCTGAAATAGTCACGCCACAAAAGTTCGAAAATTAGCCAGTAGGTTGATTTACTAGCTCCATATTCTGCTTCGTAACGTTTCACCTCACTATAAACTTCCCTTGGTGAAAGGCAGCCGTTAGCCAGCCACGGCGAAAGTTTTGATGAAAAGTCGCGTCCGGTAAGACCGTCACGTGTTTCTTTATAAGTAGCAATTGCCTTCGTTCCAAACAGAAAGTCATTTAGCCGGGCCAGACCTTTAGTTTCACCACCTTTAAACAGTATTGAAGCACGCGCGTCTGGCTCTACAGGCAAGGCATTGAGCGCGCTTACATCAGGCAGCGACAATGGAGGTATTATTGGTGAAACTATACGCAAAGGTTTATTGAAAAGCGGGCGGATTATGCTTTCCCTTTCAATCTTCTTTCTGAAATTTGTAAAAACATCGGGAATATCTTTTATAGAAAAAGGCAGGTCTTCAGCATGGTAAAGCGTGCTGGTACTGTAGGTTTCAACTGGGCAGCCCAGTTTCCACAGCTGTTTTGTAACTTTTTCTTCTGTTGCTTTTTCATCAAAAGCAACTTCCTTTTTGGCAAATACTTTTTTAGCATTGTATTTTTTGGCAACATTATAAAGCTCAGTGGCAGGGTCTCCTTTAACCACAATAAGCCCTGAGCCTACGGCACGGAGCTGGGCATCAAGGTCGGTTAATGATTCCAACAGAAATTTAATACGGAAATCGCCGGTTTTATGAAAGCCAAATTGCGAAATGCCATAGTGTGATTCATCAAAACAATAAACTGGCACTACAGCATTACCTGATGCCAATGCCCTAATAAGGGTTTCATTGTCATGAAGCCTTAAATCAGTCTTAAACCAAACTATCACGGCAGGCATAAAGCATCAGCATTTTAGTATGCTATTTACCGAAATTACTTCATCGGTGCATTATAAGCTAATAAAATTCAAACTTTAGCTATTGTTTAATGCGGGTAAACTTTACTAGCTGAAGACTTCCTTCAATACATCCAATGAATTTGGCCTGCGGAAGCCGTCAAGGTGAAAGGCATAGTAATCCAGCAGTATCTTTAACAGCGTGTGCCTTTCGCTTACATGGAAAGCTTTGCCACTGTTATCAAACCTAAGGCCCATCAGCCTTTTTAGCAGCAATGTTTCACGGGCCGAAAGGCAGCTTAATGTTTCCTGGGGTATAAAAACACCTTCGGTCATTTCAAAAAAAGCATTTTCATTTGCAGGCTTTTCAGGATAAAAACCCAGAAACTTTGTAACCTCCAGCAGCAGTATCAGGTGAAAATTAGCCACCTCATCATGGCTGTCCAGCCATAGCAGCGCGGTTTCAAGAAAATGATACAGAAGTTCATTTTTCTCTTCCTCTTTTATGCTGTGGTGCAACACTTCTGATATAAAAATGGCAAGGGTAGATTTTATAATATCAGAGCTTATAGTATGGTAAGGGTGCGCCAGCTTTACCTCTTTAAAATATTCAAGCGTCCCTTTGTTTTTATGAGTGGCTTCTATATCCAGTATGTTCAGCGGCTGGAAATAAGCGGTTTTTTGGCTGCTTTTCTTTCCCGAAAACGCATCTCTTACAAAATAGGATTTAAGGCCGGCTGCCTCTGTAAAACATTTATT
>JAEWKB010000084.1 GCA_023386255.1 Bacteroidota bacterium | reverse complement strand
GGCGAAGGCCTATGGTAATGACACGCGTACGCCCATACCTGTCGGATGCGCGGCCTGCTACAAAACGCACCACCAGCGATGCCAGCGTAAACACCACAAAGAACATCCCTTTGTTGGCAATGCCGAGGTGGGCGGTCCAGTCGGGTATAAGGGTTAAGATAACCCCATAGCCGAGGTAGGACAGGAACGTCACGATACCTGCAGGAAGAACCTCTCGGGCAATAATGTCGTGGCGGGAAATTTTAAGAAGTGACGGGCGGAACTTCTGCCGGGCCTGCAGCGTTTCCTTCATGTTCATGAGGATGACGATAGACAGCAGCGCAAAAGCCGATGAGGTATAGAACAGCACATCGATCGAGTAGTGCAGGCTTATAAAACCACCTATAGCAGGGCCTAAGGCTAAACCAATGCTAAAACAGAGACCGTGAATGCCCAGTGCCTCACCCCAGCGTTCGGGTGGAGCTATGTCGGCCACATAGGCAGCGGTGGCAGTTGGTTTAAATCCGGTAGAGAAGCCGTGCAAAAGCCGGAGGAACAGGAAGCCTGCCACACTGGTAAGCACAGGGTATAAGAACCCGCATACAAAGCATACAACCGACCCAAATGCCATAATGGGTACACGCCCTACGGTATCGGTAAGCCGGCCGCTGAAGGGCCGTGAAATGCCTGCCGTAACCGTGAACAACGCTATGATAAGGCCTTTGTACTCGGCGCCGCCAAGGCTGCTGAGGTACGCCGGAAGCTCAGGTATGAGCATATTAAAGCTGGCCGAGAACAGCAGCGAACTTAGGCATACCAGCGCAAACTGTAAATTGTATATGGGATGTGGTGTGCGTTGCATAATTTGAAGTATGCAAAGCTACGGTTTCAATTGGGAATTATAAGTTATGAATTAGATTTTTTAGGTTGAGCGAGAAAGACGCGCAAGGTAGAAGAAACTCGAAAGTGAGAATAAATTTTCAAAGAATTAAGAACTATTTCGCTAAAAGAGTCATTTAATCAAAAATATTTGGAAATCTTTTGCAGTAGCCTGGATTAATCCTTTGGATAGAGAAAATATTGTTATTAATATGCTTAATTTTAACTTCTTCTACACTTCTTTCTATAGGTGACGCACCCTCATATATAGGATTTTCAATATCTGTAAATATACCAGACATATAACATTTATCTTGTAATTCATGAGATACAAATTTTAAAAAGCTAGTGAAACTTTCGTTATTAATTTCCATAAGATTTTCCGTTGGAGATACATTTGCAATAATATTGCAGATTCTACCGTTAAAAAAGTTCATTCCAAATACTATTTCTTCAATAGTATTAGGTGAAAATTTTATGAGTCGCGAATCTCTTCCAATATGATCTTTTAAATGTGGAGTTACTAAAGAACTTGGAACATCCATATCATTTTTTGAAACTACTATTCTCCATTCATTTTCATGCTTCCAATGTTTAACCTTTGTAGAAATATCAACAAGCATTGGAATACTTGGACCATATTGGTTCACATCTACATGAAGTTTATTCTCAATATAATTTATAGGGAAAAACAAATAATTAAGTTTATTCAAATCTTTAATTGACTCAAGAAGACTTTGAGTATTATATTTAATTTTGAAACCGGCATCACTTGCATAATATCCCCACATGAGATTATGCATTTCATTAGTTGATACGCAAACAATACCTAAATGTTGAGTTAAAATAGAATAGAAATGCATTCGATAAGTTTTGAATCCATTTAATTTATCTTCGTCATACATCTTTTTGATCTGATCAATAGTAATATTTCCCAAGGTTAAATAAAGACCTTTAAAATCATCGAATTGAAAATTTCTATAATCATAAGATAAAGGATTGCTATCTGTTAAGTCATTGAACTGATAAGGATGGGAACAAAAAAATTCACAATTAGTTAACGAATCAATGTTATATTTCGAAGGGTAATAATATTTATAAACAGATTGAGGCTTCTCAATATTATATTCAATCTTTAGTCCTTTGCCAAAATCTAATGATTGTTCTGTAATATACGTGAAATTGTTAAATTGTAATTTTGGCATAGCAATAAATTTATTTGCAAAATAATATAAGTATTACTTATAGCAAACAGTTACAAACAAAAAAACCGCCCCAATGTCTATTGAGGCGGTTTTTGCTATTCTGTCGCGATAGCGTTTCCTTTGCTATCATAAAAGCGGTATTCTAAATACGTGTAAGCGTCACGCGGTATTACTTTTACCCATTTTTTATGCTCAAAAAACCATTTAGAGCGTATTGATGGGAAACCTTTGGTAAGGTATGCGGCCACAAAAGGGTGTGCGTTAAGCACAATTTTTTTATGGCTCTTAATAATTCTTTCAAGGTCGGCCGTTATGCGGTCTACCACCAAAATCGGCGCTTCTATTTCCCCGTTCTTGTCGTTGGGGTTTTCTTCGCGCGTTTTAATGTTCACCTCAGGCCTTACCCTTTGCCGAGTGATTTGGATCAATCCGAACTTACTCGGTGGCAGGATCTTGTGTTTTGCCTTGTCGTCGCTCATTTCCTGCTTCAGGTGGTCGTACAGCTTTTTGCGGTTATCGGGGCTGCCCAAGTCAATGAAGTCAACCACAATTATCCCGCCCATATCCCTTAAGCGCAGCTGCCTTGCAATTTCGGCGGCGGCTATTAGGTTTACTTCAAGCGCTGTATCTTCCTGGCTAAGGGCCTTGTTAGAGCGGTTGCCGCTGTTCACGTCAATAACGTGCAGGGCTTCGGTATGCTCTATAATCAGGTAGGCGCCTTTGCTCATTGATACCGTTTTCCCGAAGGAGGTTTTAATCTGCCTTTCAATGTTGTATTTTTCAAACAACGGCAGCTCCTTGTTTTGGTAGAGCTTAACAATGTTGGCTTTTTGCGGGGCTATCTCCTGCAGATAGTCCTTCGTTTGGTAATAAAGGTCCTCATCATCCACATAGATACCGGTAAAGGTATCGTTAAAAACGTCGCGAAGTATAGAGGAGGCTTTGTTAACCTCGCCCAGTACTTTTGAGGGATGATGTGCCGATGGCAGTCGTTTGCACATGCCTGTCCAACGATCCATCAGGTTACTGAGGTCTTTGTCCAGTTCGGCTACTTTTTTGCCTTCGGCTACGGTACGCACTATTACCCCAAATCCTTTCGGCCTGATAGACATTACCAGGCGTTTCAGGCGGTCTTTCTCTTCTTTAGACTCTATCTTTTGCGAGATGGAAATCCTGTCTGAAAAAGGCACTAAAACCACATACCGGCCTGCAAGCGAAAGCTCTGAGCTTATGCGCGGCCCTTTGGTTGATATGGGCTCTTTAACCACCTGAACAAGAACCGACTGGTTGGTGCTTAACACATCTGTTATGGCGCCATCTTTATCGATCTCTTTTTCGAATTGGAAGTTTTTTAGTGAATAATCTTTTAATTTACCTGCGCTTACAAGTTTCATGAATTTCAGCAGGGAAGGAAGGTTGGGGCCTAGGTCATGATAGTGCAAAAATGCATCTTTCTCAAACCCAACGTTCACGAACGCGGCGTTCAGACCTGCCACAGGCTTGCGTATCTTAGCAATAAAGATGTCGCCCACCTGGAACTGGCTGGTATCTTCCTTTTCCTTGTGTAATTCAATTAGTTTTCCATCTTTTAATAAGGCAAAATCTACGGCGTCAGAACCAGATCGAATAATTAATTCTTTGTTCACACTGTACATTTTAATCTGTCATAAAGGCTTGTTGTTCGATGTTTGTTGTTTGTCGGACATTCCTGAACGCCAAACGCCAAACGCCAAACCCTAAACATTTTAAGCAGATGGATTAAACAATTTTAAACAGGTATTGTTGTACCCGGAGATTCAGTACGCAGTCATCAGTGTTCAGCAGCCAGGAGGCAGTCTGAAATCTAAAATCTACAATCTGAAATCTGTCTTTTCAATGAACTTAATAATCTAAAAAGAAAAAAGTAGTTTACACTACTTTTTCTTTTTGTGGCGGTTAGCTCTCGCTCTCTTTTTACGTTTGTGAGTAGCTACCTTATGTCTTTTTCTCTTTTTACCACTTGGCATAATAGGTCAGGGTTTGGATTAATAAATAGGATTACTTAGCTTCAGTATTCGTTTTAACTCCGTCAACAAATATTTTAGCAGGCTTAAATGCAGGAATATTGTGAGCAGGTATTTTGATAGTTGTATTTTTAGAAATATTCCTACCGGTTTTTTCAGCACGTGTTTTGATTATAAAACTTCCAAAACCTCTTAGGTAAACATTGTCGCCTGTTTCAAGTGAGTTTTTAACTTCTTCCATAAAAGACTCAACTGTTGCTTGTACATCTCCTTTTTCAAGACCAAGTTTCTCTGAGATTTTCGCTACGATGTCTGCTTTCGTCATTTTCTTCTTAATTTATGAATTATGTGTGTATTTTTTTGAGGTGCAAATATACGAATTAAAAAAACAAATATTCAACGTTAACGCATTAAAATTTAATAACATAAACTAATACTTTTGTAGCGCTACAGCAAATTATGAGTTTTTCTAAGTTATTAATCGAGTGGTATTTACAAAACAGTCGCGACCTGCCATGGCGTAAAACCATACATCCGTACCCGGTGTGGCTCTCTGAAATTATGCTGCAGCAAACGCGCGTAGCGCAGGGCCTGCCTTATTTTTTGAAATTCATTGATGCCTTCCCTACTGTTTTTGACCTTGCAAATGCACCCGAAGAGCAGGTATTAAAACTATGGCAGGGACTGGGATACTATTCAAGGGCACGCAATCTTCATGCCACAGCCAAATATATTGCTTATGAACTGCACGGGCATTTTCCTCCCGACTATAGTGGACTCCTTAAACTGCAAGGTGTGGGCGATTATACTGCGGCAGCCATTGCCTCTATAGCTTATGGGGAACCGGTGCCCGTGGTTGACGGGAATGTATACCGTGTACTGGCCAGGGTTTATGGAATAGATACTGATATTACCTCATCAGGCGCAAAAAAACAATTTACAGAACTGGCTGCATCACTCCTTCCCAAAGGCGAAGCTTCAGCCTTTAACCAGGCTATGATGGAGTTTGGGGCGCTGCAGTGTGTACCGAAAAATCCTGACTGCGCGGTGTGTGTGTTCAACACACGGTGTGTGGCGTTCCAAACCGGAAGAGTTAATGAACTTCCGGTAAAGCTGAAAAAAGCAAAAGTTACCAACAGGTACTTTAATTACCTGGTTGTACAAGACAGGCAGGGGAACAGCATCATCCAAAAAAGGATAGCTAAAGGCATATGGCATAATTTGTACGAATTTCCGCTAATTGAAACTGAGGGAGATACATCTTATAAAGAAGTATGGGATCTTATATATAGTAGAGGCTTTAGTTTTGAGGTGAAAGACCTTAGGCTGCTTACTCCTGAAATTATAATCCACAAGCTGTCGCACCAACACCTGCACATAAGATTTTGGGAAGTAACTACTGATGCTGTTTTATCTGAGGCAATTGCTCCTAATGTATTGAAAACGTATCCGTTTCCTATTGTTATTTATAATTTTATAGAGAACCATTGGCAATAATCTTAAATTTTGTACATTTGAGTAAACAGACACTTTAGAGCCATGAACGGAACGTTGAACAAAGTCATGCTGATAGGGCACCTTGGAGATGATGTGAAGATGCATTATTTTGAGGGAGGCAACTGTATTGGCCGCTTTCCGCTGGCTACCAATGAGGTTTACATTAACAAGCAGACTAATGAAAAAATAACGTCGACCGAGTGGCATAACCTTGTAGTACGGAATAAAGCTGCTGAAATCTGTGAAAAATACCTGAGCAAAGGAGATAAAATTTATGTGGAGGGACGTATAAAGTCGCGTCAGTGGCAGGCTGAAGACGGATCTACCAAATATACCACTGAAATCCAGGTTACAGAATTTACATTCCTGACCACAAAAAAAGAGCTTGACGGCAACAGCAGGCCCACCGGTCCCGGAATGGCTGCAGAGCCTGTAAGAACACCAAATTACGATATACAAAACCTGGAGTCGCATGATGATCTTCCGTTTTGATTGTTTAATTAAACTGTAAAGTTTTGGACCCTGACCCCTCGAGTTTAACCACACCTGACTATAACCTTATCTTCGGATTAGCCGCTATCTTTTTGCTTTTACTGTGTTCAGCGGTCATATCAGGTACCGAAGTAGCCATATTCTCACTATCTCCAGAAGAAATTGGAAAAATCAATAATAAAAGCCCAAAAAAAGGAAAGCTTATTACTGCACTGCTTGAAAAGCCGAAAAAGCTTCTGGCCACTATTTTAATCACTAATAACCTTATCAACATCGCTTTTGTTATCGTAGCTTTCAGGCTGAGCAGCAGGCTGTTTGCCACTATTTCACATGAATCTTTGAGGTTCTTTGTTCAAATTGTACTGATTACCTTTCTGATGCTGCTTTTTGGTGAGGTAATGCCTAAAGTTTATGCCAGCCGTAACAACATGCGCTTTTGTAAAAGGATAGTATATCCGTTATTTATGCTTAACAGGTTATTATCGCCCCTAAGTATACCTATGCGGGAAATTGGCTTGTGGCTTGATGCTAAATTTGGTGCGCAGAAATCTAATTTTTCAGTTGACCAGCTTTCACAGGCGCTGGAGCTTACGGATTATGGCGATGCTACCGATGAAGAGCAGAAAATACTTGAAGGCATTGTATCTTTTGGCAATACTGATGTTAAGCAGGTTATGTGCCCGCGCATTGACATGTTTGCACTTAATATAGAGGAGCCGTTTTCGGGAGTGCTCCCTAAAATTGTTGAGTACGGGTTTTCGCGTATACCGGTTTATAAAGACAATATAGACCGTATAGAGGGCGTTCTGTTTATTAAGGATATCATTCCTCATATTGATGATGCTGGTTTCAACTGGCAGGCCATAATTAGGGAGCCTTTTTTTGTACCTGAAAATAAAAAGCTGGATAACCTGTTAAGGGAATTTCAGGTAATGAAAAACCACCTTGCTATTGTGGTTGACGAATACGGCGGTACATCGGGGCTTATTACGCTTGAAGATATACTTGAAGAAATAGTTGGTGATATTAGTGATGAGTTTGATGATGAGGACATTATTTACTCACGTATAGACGAGAATAACTTCCTGTTTGACGGTAAGATAAATATTAAAGACTTTTGCCGTATTACCGATTGTGAGGAAGATGATTTTGAGGAGGCCAAAGGCGAATCAGAAACTCTTGCGGGCTTTCTGCTGGAGCTTTCGGGCAATTTCCCTAAAAAAGGTCAAAAAATTAAGTTTAAAGGCAATATCTTTACGGTGGAATCAGTTGATAAGCGACGGATACGACAAATAAAAGTGACGCTTAAGCATAAATGAAAATTAAAAGGATAGTTAATTGTTTTTCACTCGCGGCCTTTATAGGCCTGGCTTCAGCATCGTGCGGGGGCGACCCGGTGCCAAAACCCAGAGGATTTTTAAGGCTTGATTACCAGGAAGCGCAGTACCGGAATTTTTATGGCGGATGCCCATACAGTTTTGATGTTAATACGCTGTCGAGGATAAAGGAAAAGGGGAACTGCAATATTACCATTGAGTATCCTAAAATGAAAGCAACAATTTATGTTAACTATAAGCCTGTAACTGGCGGCAACCTTGAATCGCTGCTGCGGGATGCACAAAAGCTCACCTATGAGCACGTAATAAAGGCTGATGCCATACAGGAGCAGCCTTTTGTAAATCCGCTACGTAAAACATATGGTATGTTTTACCAGGTGGGGGGCAATGCCGCAACCAATGCCCAATTTTATGTTACCGACAGTACCAGGCATTTCCTTACAGGGTCGGTTTACTTTTTTGCATAGCCTAATTTTGATTCAATAATGCCGGCAGCGAGCTATATAAAAAATGATATGCAGCATTTGATGGAAAGCCTGAGCTGGAAATAAGCTTTATGATTTAAAAACTGACGATATAAAAAAACAAAAAGCAGCTTTAAGCTGCTTTTTGTTTATACTCTAATTGCATATTACATGCTTCCGCCTTTTGGTTCATTGCCACCACATGATTTTTTAGCATCTGCAGAGCAGCATCCTCCTTTTTTCTCTGTACCGCAACTTGCTTTAGATTCTTTTTTCTTAGCAGTTTTCTTTGCTTCTTTCTTTTTCTCTTTTTCCTGGTCTACGCTATAAAAAGCTTTGTCTCCTGAAGATTTCACATCTGATACTTTATAAGCCCCGTCAGCAAGGCTTTCTACGGTTTCAACAAATTTTTCAGGTGTTTGCTTTGCAGGGTCAAAAGATACTTTTGCTTCTTTTTTATCATAATCAACCTTTGCTTCCTGCACGCCATCCATCTTGGCAAGCTTCTTTTCTATGGTGGCGGCGCATCCCATAGGGCAGGTCATGCCATCAATCTTAAAAGTTGTGGTTTCAAGGTTAGCGGCAGTTTCCTTAACCTGTGTAGTGTCGGTTACGGTTTGCTCATTGGTTTCAATGTTGCCGTCTTTTGAAGTGTCTTTGCAGCTCACAAACAATACTGCTGCAAGTGCAAGCGCTGAAAGTGTATTTACTGTTTTCATACTAAATTTATGTTATTAAATCTCTATAGCAGAGGGTACAAATGTACATAAAAAGCTTATTGGTGCGCATGCGCTTCCACGGATTTAATGAAAAAAGGCTGCCTATGGCAGCCTTTAAATATCATAACTAACTACTACTGAAAATCAGCAGCAGTTACACCTTCATTAATTTTAACGTCTGTAGCTGTAAGTTCAATTTCAACACCTACGTTAATAGCAGTTTTATGAGGCACTTTCACACCTTTAACAGCGCGGTAATCGCTATAAGGGGTAAGAACGCTCATTGGCTGTCCGCCCGGACCGTCAACCTGCTCAGATTTTGCAACCTTAAGCCCGGTTTTTACATCGTAGTAGTAAGTTGACTCGCCGTCTGTTATTACATACGCATCGGCACCAAACATCTTCTCAATACCTTTAAGGGCAACACCCGGCTTGTTAGCCATTGTAAGCTCAGCAAAAGGTACAGCTTCTTCTTTCATTGTGGTATATTCCTCACCGGTAATATCCTGCTTCTGGCCCTGGATTACCATATAAGCGGCTTTGTCATTAACTACCTGCTTCATAACTTCCATACCCATGGCAGTAGCGCTCACAGCCATTTTGTTATCATCAGATACCTTCACCTTTAGGTCCATTTGCATACCCTGTACAGTACCTGTATAGGTTGTTGCAATTGTTTTAACCGCTTTTACAGCCTGCTCACCGCCAATAGCCTTAATGTAGTTATCCATTACAGATTTTACAGTTACACCCGCAGGTACAGCTTTGTTAGCTCCCGGTTTTTCAACAGGCTTGCCGTATTTATCAAAATACTGGATTGGAATATTTGTCCTTTCAAGTCCTTTAAGCACATCGCTGGCTTTACCTACAACCACAACGCGGGCATTGTCGGCAAGGAAAAACTTATTAGCCGCAGCTTTAACGTCCTGTGGTGTTACAGCATTAATGTTGGCGATATAGTTCTTGTAGAAATCTTCAGGAAGCCCCTGTGTTTGCGTCATAAGCGCGTAGCGTGCTATAGTAGCGGGCTTTTCAACCTGCATTACAAAGTTACCAATGTATTTTGCTTTGGCATTTTTAAGGTCTTCTTCGCTAACAAGCTCATTCCTCATCCTTTTGATTTCATTGAATATCTCTACAACAGCACTGTCCGTTACCGTATTACGTACTGAAGTTGAAGACTGGAACGTGGTTACATACTTGCCTGAACCCAGTGAAGAGTAAGCGCCGTATGTCCATCCGTGAGCTTCACGAAGGTTAAGGAATAAACGTCCTTCGCCGCCACCGCCTAAAATCTGGTTGGCAAGTAGTGCAGCAAAATATTCTTTATCGGTCATTTTTAGGTTTACCACGTTGATAACCGCGATTTCAGATTGTACAGCGTTCGGCATGTCAACAAAGTTGATTTGCGAACCCGGTACATCTTTAGGGTCAGTGTACGTAACGGCAGGAGGGTTAGCCGCTTTCCATGAACCGAATAGTTTTTCAACTTTTGGCTTTATGTTGTCATACTTTACATCACCTACTATAACCAGGTATGCTTTGCCCGGTACAAAATAAGTGTTGTAGTTGGCCTGAACATCTTTAAGCGTAACATTGTTCAATGTCTCTTCGCTAAGGTACTCGCCGTTCGGGTGGTTCTTACCGTATACTAATACGTCAGCCACACGCGATGCAACAGCAGGTACGCTTTTTTCGTCAGCTTTAAGGCCTTCAATTATTTGTGCTTTTTGCTTATCAAACTCTTCCTGAGTGAAAACAGGATTAAGCGCACCGTCAGCCATTAGTTCAAGTATCCTGTCAGAATACTTAGATAGCCCGCTCGCCGATGCTCCTGAAGCCCAGAAGTTGATGTTAGCGCCAAGGAAGTCAACTTCCTCATTGAATGCCGCTTTAGATATTTTTTTTGTTCCGTTACCCATAAGGGCGCTCACCATGTATGAAACACCTTTTTTAGGCCCTTCAGCATAAGGAGGAGTGTCCAGCGTAAGGTTGTATGATACCCTTGGCAGTTTGTTGTTTTCTACAACCATTACCTTAAGGCCGTTTGGTAAAGTAAAGCTCTTAGGCTGGCCTACATTTACTTTGGGTGCCGGCCCCGGTTTAGGCATTGGTCTGTCTTGCGCCTGCGTTGTTGTAATAGTTAAGAACAAGCCGGCTAATGCATATATTATTTTCTTCATGATACTGTGCTAAATTTTTGTGCTAATATACAGTTTGAAATTATTTTTTGGCCGGAATTTTTAATACCTGTCCAGGGTATATTTTGTTCGGGTCTGATATCTGGTCGCGGTTCGCGTCATATATCCTATTATACTTGAATATATCACCATATATCTGGCCTGCTATTTTTGATAGTGAATCATCTTCAACTACAGTATATGTTTCCATGCCTGACTCTGTTTTTGCAGGAGCCGGTGTAGTTTTTGCTACAGCAGGCTTGGCAGTTGCGGCAGCTTTTGGAGCTTCGGCTTTTGCAGGTGCAGCTTTTGCAGGTGCAGCAGCTGGTGCATCATCTCCTTTTGCAGGAATGTAATCCAGGATCATGCGCTGGTTGTTGTTAAGGTATTTTTTAGCAACCTCCCTGATTTCTTCCCTTGTGATGGAACGGTAGATGTCAATTTCAGTATTGATAAGGTTGATATCGCCATAAAGCATGTAGTATGACGCAAGGTTTTCGGCAACACCTTCTACGCTGGCATTGCTGCTCACGTAGCGGCTCTCAAACTGGTTCTGTAATTTCTGGAATTCTTTTTCAGAAATAAGCTCTGTCTGCAGTTTCTTGATTTCCTCATCAGCTTCTTTTATAAGCTGGTCCGCAGTAAAGCCCTGCATAGGTATGCCATAAACTATATACAGGCCGTAATCTTCCTGGCTGTAGTTGAAAGCACCCATCTGTAGCGCCATCTTCTTATCATCTACGATTTTTTTGTACATCCTTGAGCTTTTTCCGTCGCTAAGGATAGATGATATCATGTCAAGCACGCGTGCCTCCCTTGTCTTCATTGATGGCGTCCTGTAAGCTGTAACAACCATTGGCAGCTGTACGTTAGGATCTTCATAAGCCACCCTGAATTCTTTAGTTATAGGCTGCTCTTCATATTTCTGGCGGGTTACAGGAGTTCCTTTAGCTATTGGGCCAAAATATTTTTGTATCCATTGTTTTGTTTGTGCAATGTCAATATCGCCGGCTACTACAAGCACCGCATTATTAGGCGTGTAGAATTTTTTATTGAAAGCCTGGAACTCGGCAAGCGTAGCAGCGTCAAGGTGCTCCATAGAACCTATGGTTGCCCAGCGGTAAGGGTGCACTTTAAACATGTTCCTTTTTACCTCGGCAATAAGGTTACCGTATGGCTGGTTATCCACACGAAGCCTCTTTTCTTCTTTAACAACTTCATTCTGGGTATCAACACCAATCTGGTTGATTACAGGGTGCATAAGCCTTTCAGATTCCATCCAGATGGCAAGCTCGGTATTGTTAGAAGGGAATACTTCATAGTAATACGTCCTGTCATCACTTGTGTTGGCGTTGTTGTTACCACCGTTGGCCGTAACTATCTTAAACCACTCGCCGCGCTGTATGTTCTTTGTGCCTTCAAATAATAAGTGCTCAAAAAAGTGTGCAAAACCTGTCCTTTCCGGATTCTCGTCTTTAGAACCTACATGGTACATAACCGATGTAACTACCACCGGAGCCGATTTGTCCTGGTGCAGGATTACGTGCAGCCCGTTGTCCAGGTTGTACTCCTCGAATGCTACTTTTTGGGCTGAAGCCGTTGCGCCAAGCATCAGGATAGAACCCAAAGCCATTAAAGATCTTTTCATAAAAATTACTAGTTATTTTTGATTTTCAAAATTGGACTGCAATTTCGCTATTTTGTTACAATTAATCTAACTTTTTTTTAAGAATTCATTATCAGCAACATAGAATTTTTGTACCAGAGTCATGTTTTTTATGTTCAGAGTTGTTTGATAAATAATAAGTTGTATATTTGCAGGCTCAAAAAATAACCAAATCATATTGTTATGTACGCAATCGTAGAGATAGCAGGGCAACAATTTAAAGTTAGCAAAGACCAAAAGGTATTTGTTCATCGTTTGGAAGGTAAAGAAGGTGATGCAGTTACATTTGCAAAAGTTCTTTTACTTGATGACAACGGAACAATAACTCTTGGCGCCCCGGCTATAGAAGGTGCTTCTGTTGAAGCCAAAGTGCTGCAGCACTTAAAAGGAGACAAAGTAATCGTTTTCAAGAAGAAAAGGAGAAAAGGTTACAAAGTTAAGAACGGCCACCGCCAGGCTCTTACCCAAATCTCTATCACAGGTATTACCGGTGCAGGAGCTAAGAAAAAAGCCTCTAAAAAAGCGGAAGCTGAAACTGCAGAATAATATTAACAATTAAAAATTAAAACATCATGGCTCACAAGAAAGGTGTCGGTAGTTCCAAGAACGGTAGGGAATCAGAGTCGAAACGTTTAGGCGTTAAGATTTATGGCGGCCAGGCTGCTATTGCCGGTAACATTATCGTTAGGCAGAGAGGTTCTAAGCACAATCCGGGTGAAAACGTTTACATGGGTAAAGACCATACTTTACATGCAAAAGTTGACGGTGTTGTGAAATTCCAGAAAAAAGGCGACAACAAGTCGTACGTTTCTGTACTTCCATTCGAAGCTTAAGACGTTAAACAAGCATATAAAAACCCACTCAGCCGAGTGGGTTTTTTTATTTCACCTAAAACCGGTTGATGATGTACTGCGTAAAAAATATCATAGCGAAGTGCGCCAGGTAATCGCGCCCTTCTACCGCCTTTAGGAAGCAGTACAGCATTACCGCAATGTTTACATAAAACAGTACCTGTGCTATTGTCTTCAGGTCGTCCTGCCCGCCCATGTATACGCGCAACAGCGAAATGGTTATGATAGCCGCAATAACTAATGATGAAACAGCATACAGTTTTTTGTGAGGGGTGTCCATATACATGCGGCGGTATATTTTATAAGATACAAAGTATAAAACTCCTGCTATGCCGGTAATGTAA
>JAEWKB010000193.1 GCA_023386255.1 Bacteroidota bacterium | reverse complement strand
ATGCTATACATAGCAGGCTGCATAATGGCTGTACTGATAAGTACGGGAGGTATCTTTAAACTTATGCACTGGCCGGGTGCGAATATTATGACGGTTTCGGGATTCATCGTCCTGAACTTTATGTTCCTGCCGCTGTTTTTTTATCACTGGTATAAATCATCAAAAGCCAGGTCCTATAGTAATCATTAATCTTTTAATAATCAAAATCATGAAACGAGCAGTTTATTTAATTGGCTTTTTAGCCTGCTTCACGCTAAGCACAGGACTAATTTTTAAAATGATGCACTGGCCGGGCGCCAACATCATGACGGTTTCAGGCTTTATAGTACTGAACATTGGCTTTCTCCCTTTGTACTTTTATGATAAGTATAAATCGGTGAGAAACTAAAAAGAGTTGTAAGGGAGGCAGTTGCCTCCTTTTTTATGCTGTAAGTTTTCCTTTTACAACTCCCGCATCAATATCGCCGTGTGATGTATGGTACACCACTGCCCCGTCTTTTACTACCAGCAGTTGCGGCGACTGGTGCGTTACATGAAAAATGTTGGCAATTTCGTTAGAAATATCCCTATGTTCAAGCAGGTCCAGGAAATAAGGTTTTGCCTTACCTGCATCAATATCATACTCCTTCTCAAAATTGCGTAAAGCCATTTTACTTATGGCGCAGCGGGTACTGTGTTTAAATATTAGCACAGGTATATCAGCAGATTCCTGTATAATATCATCAAGTTGTGTTATATCTGTTAATTCGTTCCACTCCATAGCTGAAGATGAAGTATCTTTACTGTTAGATTCACCAAATAGTTTATTTAAAAGGCCCATATTGTCAGGATTAAAGACATTTTGTCTGTTTAAGTAGCTGTAAATGCTGTGCTTCAGGACAATTTGTCGGATTACACGTTAAGGAACATAAATTGAAATAGTCCTACCAAATTTAAAAATTTAAGATTATGAACTTTGCCAATTTTACCATAAAATCACAGGAAGCGATACAAAGGGCGCAACAGATAGTCCAGAGTTTCGGCCACCAGCAGATAGAGAACGAGCACATCGTAAAAGCTATACTTGAGGTGGATGAGAACGTAACGCCATTCCTTCTTAAAAAGCTCAACGTAAATATAGGCCTGCTGCAACAGATACTGGACAGCACACTACAAAGCTTCCCCAAAGTGTCGGGAGGCGAGATGGGTATTTCACGTGAGGCTTCAACTGCGCTAAACGAGGCATCAAACATTGCCCGTAAAATGAACGATGAGTTTGTATCTATAGAGCATTTGCTGCTGGCTATTTTCGGGACAAGGAGTAAAATCGCCCAGATACTGAAAGACCAGGGCGTAACTGAAAAAGCGCTTAAAGCGGCTATTGATGAACTTCGGAAAGGTGAGCGTGTAACCTCAGCAAGCGCTGAAGAAACGTACAACTCGCTTAACAAGTACGCCAAGAACCTGAACCAGCTGGCTAACGATGGGAAGCTTGACCCTGTAATAGGCCGTGATGAAGAAATTCGCCGTGTGCTGCAGATACTAAGCCGCCGTACAAAGAACAACCCTATGCTTGTGGGAGAGCCCGGTGTGGGTAAAACCGCCATTGCCGAAGGGTTGGCACACCGCATAATACAGGGTGATGTACCCGAGAACCTGAAGGACAAAGTAGTATATTCGCTTGATATGGGTGCACTTATTGCCGGCGCCAAATATATAGGTGAGTTTGAGGAAAGGCTGAAATCGGTTGTAAAAGAAGTAACCTCAGCCGAAGGTGATATTGTACTTTTTATTGACGAAATACATACACTTGTAGGTGCAGGCGGCGGCGAAGGTGCCATGGATGCAGCGAACATATTGAAACCTGCCCTTGCCCGCGGTGAACTTCGCGCCATAGGTGCCACTACACTTGATGAATATCAAAAATATTTTGAAAAGGATAAAGCCCTGGAACGCCGTTTTCAAAAGGTGATGGTAGATGAGCCGGATACCGAGAGTGCAATTTCTATCCTTCGTGGCATAAAAGAAAAATATGAAACCCACCACCAGGTGCGCATTAAAGATGATGCTATTATTGCCGCTGTTGAGCTATCGCAGCGCTACATAACAAATCGTTTCCTTCCTGATAAAGCAATCGACCTTATGGACGAGGCAGCGTCTAAACTGCGTATGGAAATCAACTCTAAACCTGAAGAGCTGGATGTGCTGGACCGCAAGATAATGCAGCTTGAAATTGAGATTGAAGCCATTAAACGTGAAAATGATGAAACGAAGCTAAAATCGCTTGGGCTTGAACTGGCGAACCTTAAGGAAGAACGCAACGAAATATTTGCCCGCTGGAAGAGCGAGAAAGATGTGGTAGATAATATCCAGGCTATTAAAACAGATATTGAAAATTATAAGCTTGAAGCCGAGCGTGCCGAACGTGAAGGCAATTATGGTAAGGTAGCCGAGCTGCGTTACGGTAAAATAAAAGAAGCTGAAGAGAAGCTGAACGAGCTACAGCAGCAGCTACAGGAAAGCCAAAAAGGCCCAAGCCTTATAAAGGAAGAAGTAACGCATGAGGATATTGCCGAAGTGGTGGCGAAGTGGACGGGTATACCAGTTACAAAAATGCTGCAAAGCGAGCGCGAAAAGCTGCTCCAACTTGAAGATGAGCTGCACAAGCGCGTGGTAGGCCAGGAAGAAGCCATACAGGCCGTAGGCGACGCCATCAGGAGAAGCCGTGCCGGGCTGCAGGACCGTAAAAAGCCTATTGGGTCATTCCTGTTCCTGGGTACAACGGGTGTGGGTAAAACAGAGCTTGCCAAAGCACTTGCCGAGTTCCTGTTTGATGATGAAAACGCCATGACCCGCATTGACATGAGCGAATACCAGGAACGCCACAGCGTGAGCCGTTTAGTTGGCGCGCCTCCGGGATATGTGGGCTATGATGAAGGCGGACAACTTACAGAGGCCGTACGAAGAAAGCCGTATAGCGTGGTACTGCTTGATGAGATTGAGAAAGCGCACCCTGATACTTTCAACATACTGCTGCAGGTACTTGATGAAGGGCGCCTGACCGACAACAAAGGACGCCTTGCCGACTTTAAGAACACCATCATAATCATGACGAGCAACATGGGCAGCAGCATTATACAGGAGAAGTTTGAAAACTTTAAAGGCAGTATTGACACTGCAATTGAAGCTGCGAAAACTGAAGTGCTTGGGTTACTCAAACAAACCGTGAGGCCGGAATTCATTAACAGGATTGATGATATAGTAATGTTTACGCCGCTAAGCAGTGAAAATATCAGGGAAATTGTTGGCCTGCAAATGAAATCGGTATCGAAGCTGCTCGCACAGCAAAACATTACGCTTGATGCCACACCAGAGGCTATTGACTATCTGTCTAAAAAAGGTTATGATGCTGATTTTGGTGCACGTCCTGTAAAACGTGTAATACAAAAAGAAGTAATGAATCAGCTAAGCAAAGAAATCCTTTCAGGTAAGGTAACTGCCGACAGTATAATTTTGCTGGACAGCTTTGACGGACAACTGGTATTCCGTAACCAGACAGACTTGGTAAATCAGTAACATATATAATAATAAAACCCGGCTTACAGGCCGGGTTTTACATTAAAGCGCCTTTATCATCGGGCGCTTTTATATTGATAGTACTGCCGTATGGTCATCATGCCTTTATCAGTATGCCTGCGCCTGCTGCTTATAAAATACAACACACATATAATCGCGGCACACGCCAGTATCAGGATAAACAATGTGTTGATGAGATAACCACTAAAAGTAATGTTATCAAAGCTGAAATCATTCAGCAGCAGGTATCCTGTAAGCAGCATTACAAACAGGAACAGGAAAAAATATAGTAGTTTCATGACACTAATATTAAAGGTTAAACATGGCTCAAATCCCATTGCAATTTCATCATATTCCTGCTACCTGTAAAGCACTTTATGACTATATAACTTTTAATTAGCTTTTTATTTGTAAGGCTTGTATTTCAAAATAACTAAATCATCAAATATTCTGGCAATTCCCGTTGTTAATACCTTCACATCAGCTTGTTAAATAAATTATAGAGGAGCATCTTCAGTTATTGTGTTAAACTTTTATCAAACAATAAAGACATTATTGTAATTTGATGGAAATTTGTGATAAATCTTACTAAACCCATCAATTATGAACTTAAAAAGAGTTTTTGGTGCTATCCTTACAGTTTTAGGG
>JAEWKB010000306.1 GCA_023386255.1 Bacteroidota bacterium | reverse complement strand
ATCCTGAGCTTGTAATCTTTAACATGGACAGCAAAGTAAACATAAACCTTGAGCTTACCATTGAGAAGGGAAGGGGTTATGTGCCTGCAGAAGAGAATAAAAAGCAAAACGCTGCTATAGGAACTATATTTACAGACTCAATCTTTACTCCTGTAAAGAATGTAAAATATACAATAGAAAACTTCCGTGTGGAACAGAAGACCGACTATGAAAAGCTGGTTTTTGAAATCATTACAGACGGTTCTATTCATCCTAAAGAAGCTCTTACAGAGGCAGCTAAAACTTTGATTCATCACTTTATGCTGTTCTCTGATGAAAGGATTACCCTTGAGGCCGATGAAATAGCACAAACAGAATCTTATGACGAAGAGTCATTACACATGAGGCAGCTTCTTAAGACCAAGCTTGTTGACATGGATCTTTCTGTGAGGGCATTAAATTGTTTGAAAGCGGCTGAAGTTGATACATTAGGAGATCTGGTATCGTTCAATAAAAATGACTTAATGAAGTTCCGTAACTTTGGTAAAAAATCTTTAACTGAGCTTGATGAGCTTGTTGCTGCCAAAAACCTTCACTTCGGGATGGATTTAACGAAATATAAACTAGATAAAGAATAATCCGGGCCGTAAGGTTTAAATTATATAGCAATGAGACACGGAAAAAAAGTAAATCACTTAAGCAGGCAAACTGGGCATAGGAAAGCTATGCTTGCTAACATGGCCTGCTCACTTATAGAGCACAAGCGTATTAATACGACTGTTGCCAAAGCTAAAGCGCTTAAACAATTTGTTGAGCCTTTGGTTACAAAATCAAAAGAAGACACTACGCACAACAGGCGTATCGTTTTCGCTTACCTAAGGAACAAATATGCCGTTACTGAACTTTTCAGGGAAGTAGCTGCTAAAGTAGGCGATCGTCCGGGCGGATATACCCGTATCATTAAGCTTGGAAACCGTCTTGGTGACAACGCTGATATGGCAATGATTGAGCTTGTAGACTTCAACGAACTGTACAATGCAGTTAAGAAAGAAGAAAAGAAAACGACTCGTCGTAGCCGTTCTTCTAAAAAAGCTGAAACTGCTCCTGCTGCCGAGGCTGCTCCTGCAAAGGAAGCTCCTGCAGCTGAGACTGAAGAAAACAAAGAAGCTACAGAATAATTATGCAGCTATTGATTTTCAAATAAAAATTAAGGATAAACTTTTAAGTTTGTCCTTTTTTTTTGCCTTTTTGCAAACAGCTGTTTTGCGAAGCAGGTTTTAAAAACTAAATTTGCACAACTACAACAACACACTACAATGAAATATTCAAACAGAAAACAGGCCATCTTACTTCTTGCTGATGGCACCATCTTCTACGGGAAGTCTATAGGTATTGAAGGTACTACTTTTGGAGAAGTATGCTACAATACCGGAATGACCGGTTACCAGGAGATTTTTACCGATCCATCGTATTTTGGGCAGATTATGGTTGCTTCTAATGCCCATATTGGCAATTACGGTACAAATGATGAAGAGATAGAGGCTGATGAAATAATGATTTCGGGCCTGGTATGTAAAAACTTTAGCTTTAACCACTCCCGTACCAATTCAACTGAAGGGCTTAAAGATTACTTTGAGAAACATAATCTTGTGGCTATATCAGATGTTGATACAAGGGCGTTGGTTAGTTATATCCGTGAGAACGGCGCAATGAATGCTGCCATATCCACAGATGGTACGCCAATTGACGAATTGAAAAGACGCCTTGCGGAAGTGCCTGATATGAAAGGCCTGGAGCTTTCTTCTAAAGTATCTACACGCGAACCCTACTTTATAGGAGAGCCTACAGCAAAATATAAGATTGCCGCCCTTGACCTGGGTATCAAGAAGAACATCCTTCGTAACCTTGCTGCAAGGGACTGCTACATTAAGGTGTTTCCTTATGATACTTCTTATGAAGTGATGAGCCAGTTTAATCCTGATGGTTACTTTCTGTCTAACGGGCCCGGTGATCCTGATCCGCTTTTAGTGGCACAGGAAACAGCCAGGGAAATCCTGAAGAAGAATGAGCCTTTATTTGGTATTTGCCTTGGCCACCAGGTAATAGCCCTTGCCAATGGTATTTCTACCTATAAAATGTTCAATGGACACAGGGGCATAAATCATCCTGTAAAGAATATCCTGACGGGTGAAGGTGAGATAACATCTCAAAACCATGGTTTTGCTGTGGTTAGGGAGGAGTTAGAAAAACATCCTGACTTTGAAATAACTCATGAACATATTAATGATGGCACTGTTGCCGGTATGCGCATGAAGAGCAAAAACTGCTTTTCAGTACAATATCACCCTGAGGCCAGCCCGGGCCCACATGATGCAACTTACTTATTTGATGAGTTCATAAAGAATATAGAAAAAGCCAGGGCTGAGGAAGCTTAGTTTCTCTATAACGTTTGCGTTTATAAGTTTTTGACAGACAAATTTTTTGATAATTTAATTTATCTAAATTTGTTACTATTATAATAAATCAACCAAAAAATTAAAGATTTAAAATGAGTATAATTATTAAAGTACATGCAAGGCAGGTATTGGATTCACGTGGCAATCCGACAGTAGAAGTTGATGTAATTACCGAAAATGGTATTCTTGGGCGGGCAGCTGTGCCTTCAGGAGCTTCTACCGGAGAGCATGAGGCTGTTGAGCTGCGTGACGGTGGCAAAGCTTACATGGGTAAGGGTGTACTTAAAGCTGTTGAAAATGTAAATACAACCATAGCTGCCGAAATTGTGGGTATGTCGGTTTTTGAACAAAATGCCATTGATAAAACCATGATTGAACTTGACGGTACTGCAAATAAATCAAAACTTGGCGCTAATGCCATTTTAGGAGTTTCGCTTGCTGTAGCCAAAGCAGCCGCTAATGAACTTGGAATGCCGCTTTACCGCTATGTAGGCGGGGTTTCGGCTAACACGCTTCCGGTGCCGATGATGAATATCATAAATGGAGGAAGCCACTCTGATGCGCCTATTGCCTTCCAGGAGTTCATGATCATGCCTGTTAAGGCTACAAGTTTTACTCACGCTATGCAAATGGGTACAGAAATTTTTCATAACCTGAAGAAAGTGCTTCATGACCGTGGCCTGAGTACCGCAGTAGGAGACGAAGGCGGTTTTGCGCCAAATCTTGCAGGTGGTACTGAGGATGCGCTTGATACCATTAAGAAAGCGGTTGAAAACGCAGGGTACAAATTTGGAGATGAAGTAAAAATAGCCTTGGATTGCGCTGCATCTGAATTCTATAAAGATGGGAAATACGACTATACTAAATTTGAAGGTGAAACAGGTAAAGTACGCACATCCAGAGAGCAGGCAGATTACCTTGCTGAACTTGCTGCTAAATACCCTATCATCTCAATTGAAGACGGTATGTATGAGGATGACTGGGAAGGATGGAAATACCTTACAGAACAGATTGGGGATAAAGTACAGCTGGTAGGAGATGACCTTTATGTAACTAATGTAGAACGCCTTTCAAGAGGTATAGAGCAGGGTATTGCAAACTCAATACTTATTAAGGTGAACCAGATTGGTACACTTACTGAAACCATTGCTGCCGTGAATATGGCACATAATGCGGGTTATACATCTGTAATGTCACACCGTTCAGGAGAAACTGAAGATAACACAATTGCTGACCTGGCTGTAGCATTAAACTGTGGGCAGATAAAAACCGGTTCAGCTTCACGTAGTGACCGTATGGCAAAATACAACCAGCTTTTACGCATTGAGGAAGAGCTTGCTGATGTAGCTTACTTTCCGGGCGAAAAAGCTTTTAAGGTAAAGTAGTTAAAAAACTTTTTGATATAGAACACCTGCCTCGGCAGGTGTTTTTTTTATAAGTAATTTAAAATTAATCACATAGCCATGGATGCATAAGATAAAGTTTGTTAAATTTACCCACAATAAAACCTGCTTATGAAAACGAAATTATTATTTCTGTTGCTGTTTGGATGTGCATTTGCCAATGCGCAGATTGTAAATATAGCTGACTCGGTCTTTAAAAGTCTTTTGCTTAATGCGGAAAATAATAATGATTTTGATATAAGCCTTACCGGAGGAGGTGAGGATATTGACATAAATAATGATAACGAAATTCAGGTATCAGAAGCACTTGCTGTTACAAATATCAGATTTAATCCTACCGGCAATCCTACCATTACTATAACATCTCTGGAAGGGATCAGATCTTTTGCTAATTTGCAAGCACTTGAAGTTTTTATTGATATCAATATAACTTCATTAGATTTATCTGATTTAACTTTATTGCAAATGCTAAGGTTATATGATTGCAATCTTTCCGTCCTGAATTTATCAAATTGTACCAGTTTTACAGCTCTTGATTTAACAGGTGGGCATATAGGCTTGCTGAATTGTACCAACAACACCAGCCTTATTGATTATAGCTTTGTAACAGCCGACTTTAATACAGTTAATTTTACAGGATGTAGTAACCTTAAAAGCCTAAATTTATCTCTATGCGGGATAAATAGCATTATCCTCACAGGCTGTACTGCTCTTGAAACGCTTGATTTAACAGCCAATGATATTACAACAATTGATGTTTCGCCATGTACATCATTGAGAATGATAGATTTAACGCATTCACCTGTTAATTCCGTAACATTCGGAAACCTTCCGGATTTGGAGGATATAACATTTGATATGGCGCAATTTACATCTGTAGATGTTAGTGCATGTCCGAAACTTAAAAAATTTGAATGCGGCTCCTGCGATGATCTTACATCGCTTGATTTTAGTTTAAATCCCCTGCTTGACAGGCTTGACATTACCGGTTATGGTATTGAGACTATGAACCTCAAGAATGGTAAAAATACGTACAGTAACATTTTTTTAGATCTCCTTGATATTGAATTTGTATGTATAGATGAGGGGGAGGAAAGCTATCTTACATCTGTTATAAACAGTAACCCGACAGTAAATGTAAACACCTACTGTTCATTTACGCCCGGGGGAAACTATAATACAATTACCGGACAGCTGACAATTGATGCAGATAATAATGGTTGTGGTACCGGCGCCGATGTGTTTAATGATCATATTAAGGTAAAAGTAACTACAGGCAGCAATACCGGTTACACGTATACTAATGGTACAGGTAGCTACAGTTTATATGCGCATACGGGTACACATACAGTAACACCAGTGTTTGAAAATAACTGGTTTGTAGTGAATCCTGCCTCTCAGGATATAAATTTTGCCAATAACAATAATAATAGCAGCGTGCAAAATTTTTGTATCACGCCCAATGGCTCACACCCCGATGTTGAAGTTGTAATTATTCCCGGTTGGTCACAACCCGGATTTGATGCGACGTATAGGCTGCTGATAAGAAACAAAGGCAATCAGATACTTTCGGGAGATGTTACATTTGCTTTTGATGATGCCGTTCATGACTATGTAAGTGCCGACCCTGTACCGGCATTGGTGGGCACAGGTACTGCAATATGGGCCTATACATCGCTCATGCCATTTGAAAGCCGTATAATGTATATAGTGCTTAATGCCAACGGCCCCATGGAAACACCACCACTAAACAATGGTGATACTGTAACTTTTATGGCGGCAGTAACACCTGCAGCAGGCGATGAGACCCCTGCAGACAATGCATTTGTAGTTACAAATGAACTTGTTGGCTCATACGATCCTAATGACATTACCTGCCTTGAAGGCGATTTTGTTCATCCTGATAAAATTGGAGACTATTTACATTATAATATTAATTTTGAAAATACAGGTACGGCTCCTGCCACTTTTATTGTGGTAAGGCAGGACATAAATGCTGCTGATTTTGATATTAATTCCCTTCAACTGCTTACAGCCTCGCATGCTGTGGATGTACGGGTTACAGGAAACAAAGTTGAATACTTATTCAACAATATTAACCTTGGAGCAGGGCAAAAAGGGAATTTTGTTTATAAGATAAAGTCTAAGAATACACTACAGGCTGGCGATGATGTAACGGCAAAAGCAAATATTTACTTTGACTATAACTGGCCTATTACAACTAACAATGCTACTACTATGTTCCAGGTGCTTAGCAGGGGCGACTTTAAAGCAGATAACTCTGTAACTGTGTATCCTAATCCATCTAAAGGCATTGTAAACATTAAAGCAGATACTGAAGTACAATCAGTTGAGCTATATGATGCTCAGAGCAGGCTGCTTGAAGTGAACTACAGCAATACTTTAGATATTCTAAACAGGGCAACGGGCATGTACTTCCTTAAGATTAGGACAGATAAAGGTATGAAGGTTGAAAAACTGGTTAAAGAGTAGCAATCAAAATATATTAATTTTTAAATAATTATCAAAAGTCGATATCTTACAGTATCGACTTTTATTATTTATATGTAAATTTAGCTATTTTAGTACGTAATTTTCTTTATAAATAAATTACATTTTATTAAATTCGCAGGAATTATTATTTAATCATTACAACAATCATGTCAGATAATGCAATATTAAAGATTAATGGTAAAGAGTATGAGTTTCCGGTAATAATAGGTACCGAAAATGAAGTTGCCATTGATATTGATAAATTACGCAGTGAGACCGGCGCCATTACTATGGACCCGGGTTATAAAAATTCAGGTGTGTGCAAAAGCGAGATTACTTTCCTTGACGGGGAAGAGGGTATACTGCGTTACAGGGGCTATGCCATTGAAGACCTTGCCGAAAAAGCTAACTTCCTTGAGGTATCTTACCTGTTGATTTTTGGCGAGCTTCCAACGGCTGACCAGCTTCAGAAATTTGAAAATGATATAAGGAAATATACTCTTGTTAATGAAGAAATGAAAAACATCATTGACGGGTTTCCTAAAACTGCCCACCCTATGGGCGTGCTTGCGTCGCTCACCAGTGCGTTAACGGCATTTAACCCGAAATCTGCTGACGTTTTTAATGAGAAAGAAATGTATGAAGCGGTATGCAAAACCATGGGCAAATTCCTTGTTATTGCTACCTGGACCTACAGGAAACAGATGGGCTACCCTCTAAATTATTATGATAATACTAAAGGTTATGTAGAGAACTTTATGAGGCTTATGTTTGAATTACCTACAGGGCCTTACACAGTGAACCCTACGGTAATTGACGCGCTTGACAAGCTTTTTATACTACATGCCGATCATGAGCAGAACTGTTCTACATCAACTGTAAGGATGGTAGGTTCATCACACGCCGGATTATTTGCTTCTATCTCAGCCGGTGTTTCGGCGCTTTGGGGCCCTCTTCACGGTGGTGCTAACC
>JAEWKB010000253.1 GCA_023386255.1 Bacteroidota bacterium | reverse complement strand
GGGTTTACCTTTGCTTCGTTATCATTTTGGTTCAGCTGGTCGCTAAAATCATAACGGCTCATGGTAAAGGTGTTGGCTCCCATAGATGCGAAACTGCCTGTAATGGTACTCTCCAGAACCGTTACCGCGGCCAAAATACCAACCAACGCCCAGATACCTATGCCTATTATTAGTACCGTAAGTATGGTACGGAGCAGCTGCCCCCTGATGGAGCCGAAAGCTATTTTTGTATTTTCCCTGAACAGGTTGAACATAATCAAGTTTTGATGGCACTAAAATACGGGAATAGTTTTAAAGTTATAAAGTTATCATGTTATAAAGTTGAATACTTTTGCTAAAAACGGGAGAGTATGGATGTATTGCTTTTTATCTTGATTATGTTATTGATGATTTCAATACCAGTCTTGCTGATTTTTTTCTTTTTCCGGTGGGCGAAGAGAAGCAAGTATAAAAAGTTATTAAATATACTGGCACTTATACCCTTAGCTATTGTTGCCTATGCTGTTTACGATGCATTGTATCCCGCTGATAAATTGTTTAAAGAAGATTTTGAAGAAGTAACAGGGATGCGTTTTCCTGATCATGCAGAAATACTCAGCAAGTCCGCATCTTTTCCTGATACTCATGGCGATTATACCTCGGCAGCTGCTGTACAATTATTAGCAAAAGAATATGTAACATTATCCGACCACTTAAAATACAGTGGTGCTTTTGCGCAATGTGATTATCCTGTACATACTAAAGAACTACGGGAGGTTGAAAGTGATCTCAGTGCAAAAGTATATACAGTACAATTTGTAAAAGAGTTTGATGATAAAATTTATATGGTAGGGTTCGTCCCTGGTGAAAGAATTATTTTCTGCCGTACCTCATGGTAATCTAAAATCTTCAATCTGAAATCTGAAATTCCCACCGTATATTTGCACTTCATTAAAAATAAGTATTTACAATGGCACAAAAACCGGGAATATCAAAAGGGACAAGAGATTTTTCACCTGCTGAGGTGGCTAAGCGTCAATACATCATATCGGCGATAAAGCATCATTTTGAGACCTTTGGCTTCCAGCCCATTGAAACGCCATCTTTTGAAAACTCGGAAACCCTTATGGGCAAATATGGGGAGGAAGGCGACAGGCTTATATTTAAAATACTAAACAGCGGCGATTACCTTGCAAAGGCCAATGAAGAACATCTTGCAAACCGCGACAGCGTTAAGCTTACATCACACATTTCAGAAAAAGCCCTGCGCTACGACCTTACCGTGCCTTTTGCACGCTATGTGGTGATGCATCAAAATGAAATTGAATTTCCGTTTAAGCGCTACCAGATACAGCCGGTATGGAGGGCCGACCGCCCGCAGAAAGGCCGTTTCCGTGAGTTTTACCAGTGCGATGCCGATGTGGTAGGGTCAACATCTCTTTGGCAGGAGGTAGAGCTGGTGCAGCTGTATGATAATGTATTTACAAGCCTTGGCCTGAACGGTGCTACCATAAAAATAAACAATCGCAAGATACTTTCGGGCATTGCGGAGGTTATTGGCGCAAAAGATAAACTGATAGACTTTACTGTAGCCCTTGATAAGCTGGACAAGATAGGCGAAGACGGCGTAAAAAAGGAAATGCTGGAAAAAGGTATTACTGCTGAAGCCATTGAAAAAGTACAGCCGCTTTTTAGCTTTGAGGGCAGCATAAATGAAAAGCTGGCGAAGTTGAGCGACCTGCTTTCAACATCGGAAGAAGGGATGAAGGGGGTAGAGGAGCTTCGTTTTATAAGTGATAATGTTGCAGAAATAGGCCTTGGCAAATCTATACTGGACCTTGATGTTACCCTGGCACGCGGGCTTAACTACTATACCGGCGCCATACTGGAAGTTACCGCGCCAAAAGAAGTGGCTATGGGCTCTATAGGCGGGGGCGGCAGGTATGATGACCTTACGGGCATTTTCGGGCTGAAAAACATGAGTGGTGTAGGTATATCATTCGGGCTCGACAGGATTTACCTGGTGTTGGAAGAACTAAACCTTTTCCCTGACACCGTTACTGAAGCTACTAAAGTATTGTTCCTAAACTTTGGAAATAAAGAGTCCCTATACGCCATGAGGGCGATAAAGCAATTACGTGAGCAGGGCATTAAATCTGAGCTATACCCTGATGCGGCTAAGATAAGTAAACAGTTTCAGCATGCCGATAAGCGTGGAATACCCTTTGCCGTACTGGCAGGCGATGAGGAAATGAACAGCGGCCGCTTTACCCTTAAAAATCTTGCAAGCGGCGAACAGCAGGCAGTAACGCTTGAAGAGCTGATAGATAAGATACAATAAAAAAATCCCGCTGATAGCGGGATTAATTTTGTTGTGTAAGTGATTGGTTTGCTACAGCAGTTATTCTACTGTATCAAGAAGGTTGATGCTGTTTTTGGCAACATTACCGGTAGTGTCCTGAACGATTTCAATACCAAGAATCTCGAACGGGCGCTCAATCTGGTTGCCGTTAAAATCAAGGTAATCCATTACCAGGTCATCGAAACTGTCAGGATGCAGTGTAATAGCCACGCTGTCAGTCAATTCATTCTCAAGGATGTAGTTCCTCATTGCGTCATAGGTAATTTTTTCCATATATATAGGTGTTTATAGTTCGGAGTAAAAGTAGCATAATGGAAAAAATATGTAACAGGAAAAGTGTTAAATGTTTGAAATTTAACAATTTAAAGAAAATTCTGCCAAAATTGTATGAGGTAATTCCTACCTGAACTCGATGATGCCCTTTCCTGTATGGCCTGATTTTACTGTGTTATTTAGCGTATTGTCCCAATTTATATTTGGGAATTTCTTCCTGAACTCATCCATGTCGCGGCTCATGTTATCGCTCACAACTATGCGCGGAGTACCCGGAACTGCCTTGTCGTTGTAAGTAAATTCTCCTATGTAACTAATTATTCCTGCCTGAATGCTAAACGGAATTGAAAATTTTTCACTTGAGCTTACCATTCCGGTAGCACCAATCCTGTCAAGGTAGTTGTATTGTGTAAAAGCATAACTGCCCGGTTCACGCTCAATAACAAACAAGTAGGTCTTTTTATTATTGAAGTCGCCGGTAAAAGCGCGGTCATTACCTTCCCTAGCTTTAATCATTATTTTGCCTGAATTGCGTTTCATGAACTTTTTATCGCCGGTAGTGGCCTCGTAGAAAAAACGGTAAATGTCGTTCACAGGCCTGTCGCCCTCAAAGGTAATAGTACCTATTGCCAATCCATTAGAGGATTGTGCAGTAAAGTTTTGCGGTGCAACGGTATCGGGCACCGACCCGCAGGCAGCAAACAACAGTAAAAACGGAGCAATCTTATAAAGGATTTTCATAGCATATCTTTTATTGTAAAGATAACGAAAAAGCGGCTGATATAGTTTAACGTTACCTTACCACTAATTAACATAACCCTATAACTTGTTTATAAACAGGTGGTTTAATTTTACAATACATCAAACTAAGTAATTAATAATTTAAATCAAATCATTATGGCAATTCTAAAAAATGACCATTCAGAAGGACCGGTGGCAAAAGCTATCGAGCAACAGACAGCAAAACTTCCGTCAGACACATTCCTTTGGGCAGCACTTGGCTCTATGGCAGTATCTGCAACCTTAAAGGCCTTTGGCAAGCAGCACACGGCGCTGTTTGTTGGGCAGTGGGCTGCACCATTCCTTTTGCTGGGTATCTATAATAAAATTGTAAAAGTGGAAGGCAGCGACCAGGAAGATAAAAACTCTATCAGCCGTTATGCTGAGCCTGAAAAGGGATTTATTGATTAAGCCTGGAAAAACCTGCATAAGCAGGTTTTTTTTTGCCTGTTACAGAAGTCCCTTATAATGAGGGGCTTTTGTTTTATATTTATAGCAAACTTTTAATAATGAAAAATTTGCACCTGATAATAGCTGTAATTGCACTTACCTCTTTTACTGCAGAAGATGAGGTGTACATGTGCACAAGTAAGAATGCAAAGAAGTATCATCTTTCTGAAACCTGCAAGGGCCTCTCTAAATGCAAGGCAGATATAGAGAAGGTAGTTTTATCTGAGGCGCAAAAGCAGGGCCGGACCCTTTGCGGATACGAAGACTGAATGTGGTGTAAAGGCAGCGGTTAATTTACTGTTAAGGGTATGAACATCTTGTTTTTCAAAGGCTTAATTTTGGTATAGAATCAAAAAACAAAAGCTATGAAAACTATAAAAACCCTTGTAATTGCAATTGCGGCCTGTGCTGCATTTTCCTGTACTGATGATGACAGCAACAACAGCAACAACAATAATAACAATAACAACGGCAATCCGGTTGCCGGAACCTATAACCTTACATCTGTATTCGCCCCTGAGGCGGTAAATTTTAATATGGATGAAACCTCGTCAAATGAACTAATGGATGAAACCCAGTGCTACCAGGGCTCAAAAATTATCCTTAATAATGATAATACATTTACTTCCACGCTTAATTATGTAATAATAGGGGAGCAGGTGGAATGTACCAGCGAAGAAGGTTCAGGTACTTATACTTTATCGGGAAACATCCTGGTGCTTACTAACAATGCAGTAGTACCCCCAACCACGGTGGAGTATGCCATACAGGATTCAGGCGAAATAACTAAAATTTTTAGTGATTATACGTATCCTACCCGCGATGCTGAAGGTAATGCAGTGTATGCTATGGGAAATACCAAATTTACGTATACTCCTGTAGACTAAGTAGTAGAGATATTTATTGGTTTTTTGAAGCCTGTATCATATAAAAGATAATTGGCAGGAATATGATGCCGATTATCAGCGGGATCACCCAATTATCAAAACCTGAACTGCCTGTAGTTGCCACGCGGTAGGTTTGGTATTCCAGTACGGCGAATATAACCGGTACAGCAAACTTCATGAAACGCATCATGCGCGTGCTTATCCTGTATTGTTGCTCAGCATTTTCAGGGGTTATTTTACCGGGATAATTAAACAAATGCGGATATGCATTTATTGCAGTCATTACTACAAACATTACCGTAGCTATACACGGTAATATAAACACAGTACGCTTTTCGGCATAACTATCTACATTCCCCGCAAGGTCAAAGTGTACAGGTACCATATCAGGTGCGTTGTTGTAGCTGTATATTACTATTGCCCAAAGTGCCGCTACGGCAATGCCGCCAGCCACTTCCATAACTATATCGGCAGGTGTAAGAGGTAATTTCAGTTGAGGCCTGTGTGTTTCCATACTTACAAATTTAGTATCTTTAATAATATGAAGCAAAGCGCCGGAATATTACTTTACCGCACTATTAATCCTGAACCTGAAGTTTTCCTGGTCCACCCCGGTGGGCCGTTCTTCAGTAAAAAGCATGAGGGCTGGTGGACAATACCAAAAGGTGAGCTCCTGCCGGGAGAAGAACCCCTTGCTGCTGCCGTACGTGAATTTGAAGAAGAAACCGGTTATAAGCCTAAAGGGCCGTTTACTGAATTGCAGCCTGTTGTACAAAAAGGTGGTAAGCAGGTGCTTGCGTGGGCTTGCGAAGGTACTCTTGATGCTGATTCTATTACCTGCAATACGTTTGAAATGGAGTGGCCGCCAAAGTCGGGTAAGCTTAGGTCATACCCTGAAGTTGACAAGGCAGGTTGGTTTAGGATGGAGGAAGCTGCTTTACTGATCAATGAGCGGCAGAGGGCATTATTGGAACAACTTAAGGCGCTGCTGTAATAATTTGTAAATAGTTGGTATAATGATGTAAATGCTCCTAAATATTTGCTAAATCATTAAGCTTTTAGCGGCGTCCGGCTTTCCTTTCGTAATTTTAATATACCAACTAAAAATTTAATGCTATGGATAAGAAAATGCGTCAAAGCAGTGACAATCACATCATTCCCATGACCTCAGTCTCAACAGGGCGAGGCAAAGAGGTAAGGCCTGATGTATATTATTACACCAACCAGATTGTAAACATAGTTATGATAGGCAAGCCCGGGACCGAAAAGTGGGCCTTAATTGATGCCGGTATGCCAAAATCAGGAAGTGCTATAATTGAAGCTGTTGAAGACAGGTTTGGCAAAGGCTCAAAACCCGAAGTAATATTGCTTACCCATGGCCATTTTGACCATATAGGGAGCATTGTGCACCTGCTGGAGCACTGGCCGGGCGTGCCGGTTTATGCGCACCCACTGGAGTTTCCGTTCCTTACAGGGAGGCAGGCGTATCCTGAACCCGATCCAACTGTTGAAGGTGGCGGTCTGCTGGCGAAAATATCGAAGTTATATCCGTACGAACCTATTAACATTGAGCCCGTTTTACTACAACTCCCGCCTGATGGGATAGTACCGGGCCTGCCGGAATGGGCCTGGGTACATACGCCGGGACATTCACCCGGGCATGTGTCTTTCTTCAGGAAAAATGATAAAACGCTCATTGCCGGAGATGCCTTTGTAACTGTAAAACAAGATTCATTTTATAAAGTTCTTATACAGAAAGAAGAAGTACAGGGGCCGCCGCCTTACTTTACAACTGACTGGCCTGCCGCTAAAGAATCAGTGCAAAAACTTGCTGCTCTTGAGCCTGAACTTGTAATTGCCGGGCACGGACAATATATGGAAGGGCAGAGCTTAAAAGATGGCTTATTTGCCCTTGCTACGCAGTTTGACGAAATGGCTGTACCCAAACATGGTAAATATGTAGATGATAAGTAAAAAACTGACATATAAAATTGATTAGGTAAAAATAAACCCCAAATTATGAATCTTTGGGGTTTGTATTTATTTGCAGGTTATATTTCTCCAAATATTTTTCCAGCAGCTTTCCCTGCTTAAAGCTTAGCTTCCATAATATTTTATTGGTAAGCACGTGGCACCACAGCTCCACATAAAAATTGTGTATGGCATATAATAGCTTTTTCACTTCACCATCCATACAGGCATCAATCAGCACACCATCATCCCACAGTACCTTATACTGCTCCGGCTCACTCAATTTCTTGTATTCTTGCAGTTTCATTTCCCTAAATTACAATATTTTTCAAAAGCATCCAATCCTGTAAAGGTAAACGCACCGCGTCTTATAATAGTATTACAGTTTTAATATTAGTTATAATGCAAAAGATTAAGGATTAATTAGCATATGGTTGGCTAAAATTAAGATATGCAAACCCGAACTTGCACAGGTAAATAATTAATACTTAAGGCTATGAGACTGCTCCTTTTAATACCCAACTTTGTGCTGATGATGATATCAGGGTATAACCTGATTGGTAATGCAACATGGAAGGACGAACCTAATTTCTTAATATTTACAGTCCTGCATGTTTTAGTGATGCTGCTATGCCTGGTATTTATGGTTTTAATTTTGCGATCCGTATTTGTTATCAGGTATGTTGAGGCTACAGAGATTTCTGAACAGACGCAGGAAGAAAGATATGAGACTGTGCATATATAACATTTAAATATACCCATAAAAAAAGCTCCTGATATCAGGAG
>JAEWKB010000228.1 GCA_023386255.1 Bacteroidota bacterium | reverse complement strand
ATTTAGGGCCATGCCAATAATCATTAATTTAGATGTGATGCTGGCTAAACGGAAAATGCGCAGCAACGAGCTTGCCGAACGCGTAGGCATAACCACCGCTAACCTTTCAATTTTAAAAACGGGCAAGGCTAAGGCGATACGGTTTAGCACGCTGGAGGCTATTTGCAAAGAGCTGGACTGCCAGCCGGGAGATATCATGGAGTTTGTGGAAGAAACAGAATAAATATGAAGGACTTTTTCAAAATCTGCTTATATGCTTTTTTGGCCTTTTGTACAGTATCTTACCTGAGTGTGATGACAACATTATTATCCCGACAAAATATGCCAACAGCTAAAATAGGTTTTCCGCTGGAATACTATACACAGTTCTGGATCTCTTCCACAGAATTGCACTGGGGATGGAACAGCAAAAACTTTTTAATTGACGTTGTACTTACAGCGGCAGTTGTAGCGATTATTTATCTATTTCTAAGGCAAAAAAAGAAAGATGTATCAACTTAATAAGCAAGTAAATTATTGGTTTTTATTTCACCTGCTGATTATATCAGCCATGTACCTGTACTACTGCAGCCTGTGGTATGAATTTATATTTTATGAGGGCAAAGCCGGCTGGAAAGGTTTTGGATTATTTATAACTACACTTACTACTGCACCTCTTTATCTAATATATCATGCTATAGCAATTTCGTTGACAAGGGCATCTACAAACAAGAAAGTATTTATAATAAATGGAGTTGGCATACTGCTGCTCGTACTGCATTGTATTGCAGTAGCCTGTACTTAATCAAGATTTACAGCGCAAGCTCCTCAAGCTCTACCCACTGTTTGTTATGAGGGTCGGTAGCATCAAGAAAATCAACTTTCATCTTTGTTGCTAAATGCTTAGCCATTTCATAACTAGGCTCTTTCTCGAAATTTGTATATATTGTAAAATGTTTAGAACTGTCATGCCATACATTTACATCATACCGGTAACCGGCTGAATCTGACATTCCATCTCCGTCACTGTCTTTAGACCAGCTTTGCCTGAAAACACAGATGTATTCTATATTGGGCAAATGCTGCCATGTTCCAAATCTGAAAATACCAACAGCATATTCTTTTTTATAAAGCCTCTTTTCAAAATCAAAATAAATATTATTAACTAAAGAAAACCTTACTGCCAGTACAAATGCAGTGGTGGCAAAAGATAAAATACCAACACAATCTTTTGCTGCATTAATTGTAAAATCAATATACAATATGTATAGTGAAAGTAACATAAGCAAAAGTGAAACAGTATAAAATACTGCCGCAATTATAATTTGCCATAATGGCCGGTTACCTTCACTAACGAGGATATTGTCAATTTTAGAACTCATGTTAAATAGTTTTAACACAATATTAATAAAAAAACCCTCTCCGTTTCCGAAGAGGGTTTTCTTTTTATTATAATAGTAAAGGGTTAGTCTACTAAAATTATGATCCTGTTATCTTTCATTTCCAGGGTACCTGATTTTATAGGGAGCAGGAACTTCTGGTCTTTGTCAGACCTGCTGAACTTACCAGAGTTAAACTCATTGTTCGTTTTATAATCCGATACTCCTATTTTTACAGTACCCGCCGCCAGTACAGATACTATATTGGCGTGGTTGTTCAACATCTGGAATTCGCCATCCACTCCCGGTACGGTTACTGATGTAACCCCGCCTTTAAATAAATGGCCTTCCGGCGAAACTATTTCTAATAACATATGTTTTAAGTTATAAGTTAACAGTTAACAGTACAAGGGTTGAGCAAGCTGTAAACTGTCAACCGTAAACTGTTCACTAATATTACGCTTCAGCTAACATTTTCTGTCCTGCCTCAATAGCGTCTTCAATGGTACCTTTAAGGTTGAAGGCCGCTTCAGGAAGGTGGTCTAGCTCACCATCCATAATCATGTTAAAGCCTTTGATGGTATCTTTAATATCTACCAGTACGCCCGGGATACCTGTAAACTGCTCAGCAACGTGGAACGGCTGAGAAAGGAAACGCTGAACACGGCGTGCACGTGATACAACAAGCTTATCTTCCTCGCTAAGTTCTTCCATACCAAGGATAGCAATAATATCCTGTAGCTGCTTGTAGCGCTGAAGGATCTCTTTAACCCTTTGTGCACAGTTGTAGTGGTCATCACCAAGAATGTACGGAGAAAGGATCCTTGAAGTTGAATCCAGTGGGTCAACCGCAGGGTAAATACCAAGCTCGGCAATTTTACGCGAAAGTACTGTTGTAGCATCAAGGTGGGCAAACGTTGTAGCCGGAGCCGGGTCAGTCAAGTCATCCGCAGGTACGTAAACCGCCTGTACTGATGTAATTGAACCTGTTTTTGTAGAAGTAATACGCTCCTGCATGGCACCCATCTCGGTAGCAAGCGTTGGCTGGTAACCTACCGCTGATGGCATACGGCCAAGTAGTGCCGATACCTCTGAACCTGCCTGTGTAAAACGGAAGATGTTGTCAACGAAGAAAAGTACGTCTTTTCCTTGTCCGTCGCCCGCACCGTCACGGAAGTACTCAGCTATGGTAAGTCCTGAAAGTGCCACACGTGCACGTGCTCCAGGCGGCTCGTTCATCTGCCCAAATACGAAAGTAGCTTTAGACTGGCGCATTCCCGCTTTATCTACTTTAGAAAGGTCCCATCCGCCGTTCTCCATAGAGTGCATGAAATCATCACCATACTTGATGATGCCTGATTCAAGCATCTCACGAAGAAGGTCGTTACCTTCACGTGTCCTTTCACCTACTCCTGCGAATACGGAAAGACCACCGTGGCCTTTTGCAATATTGTTGATCAACTCCTGGATCAATACCGTTTTACCTACCCCGGCACCACCGAAAAGACCAATTTTACCACCTTTTGCATAAGGCTCAATAAGGTCGATTACTTTGATACCTGTAAATAAAACTTCTGATGAAGTTGAAAGATCTTCAAATCGTGGCGCAGGGCGGTGGATAGGTAAACCATCCTGACCTGCTTTTGGCAAATCGCCAAGGCCGTCAATAGCATCACCAATAACATTAAACAAACGCCCGAAAACATCTGCACCGATTGGCACCTGGATAGGAGCGCCTGTACCTACAACCTCCTGGCCCCTGCTCAAACCGTCAGTTGAGTCCATAGAGATAGTACGAACAGTGTTTTCACCCACGTGAGACTGTACTTCAAGAACAAGCTTTGTTCCGTCGTTCTTAGTGATTTCTAATGAATCATAAATCTTTGGAAGCTCAGCATTTTGTGTGTTAAACACTACGTCAACTACCGGCCCGATGATCTGTGCAACTTTTCCTATTACTTTAGACATTGCTTATGTATTTATTAAACAGCTATTTATGTTTTGCGAAAAAAGGTTATTTTTTCGAGTGCAAAGATAGTTTTTTATATGGGAATTATACAATAGTATTTTGAGAAATTTGTAATAATGCGATTGAAATTTTAGATGTTATTAAGTTTAATTCAAAATCATTATCCTTTTGGAGCAATCTCTGCCGCAAAATTTACAAACGGATTGGTTTCACTTGCGATTTTTACGGTTTCAATTGTATCTCTCACACTACCACTAATATTGTTGAACTCTTCTCGATTATACATTATTTCTGTAAAATTCCCTGTCAACGTTCTAGCAGTAAATTTTAATATTAAACTTACTACAGGCTTGCATTTTGAAATTAGTTCATCAATGCTATTATTTGATGCACCAGCGACCCCATTTGCGAAGGCAACATTTCGTCTGTCCACTCTCTGCCCTATAATATTTTCAAATGTTTCACCAATAATTGCTAATAAAAAGTATTTGAATCGAAGATGTTTTAATAATGATAACTCTTTACTTTCATCGGTAGTGCAAGTTCCATCGTTACTCTTTACCTTTAGCTCGTAAAACCTTTCATCAATCGCCTTAACTAAACAATATGCTAATAATAGATGCTTAGATTTTATCCCATGGAATGCATCATCATATAACGTAGTCTTTTCAAAAATGTTGTTTTTCCCGCTTCCCGCTTCTAAATAGTGTCCATGAAAAGCTGAAACGGGCTGGGCAACAACTTCAATACTTAGGTGCGAATTATTTTCAAAGCCTCTTTTGAACGAGTATGGATAACCCAATTTTTCAAACTCTGCACCAATTCTTTCTTGTTCCGGATTTTTACTATATTTATCCCAAGTTGTTATCTCGTTTTGAGTGTTGTTGAATTCAATAATAGAATTAATTGTTGGATCATCTGATGACTCAATCACCCTACACATAACCTTAACATCATCTAAATTTGCGGGATTAGAATGCGCTATTGAACCTGTTGTCTGAGCACCATTAATAATTGAGATCCCTTCGAGGATAGTTTCTTTTTCATCTGAAGGATTAGGATAATATTTTGTTGTTAAAATAGTGATGCCATTGTTGTAGGCCCAAAAATCTTCTGCTTTACTTTCCACGGTAGTTTTTATTCCATGATTAATTTTTTTCCTGCCGCGTCTGCTAATACCTAAAAAATTTCGATAATTGGCTGAAAATAAGTCATCATCATACTTATCGTAGAGTGACTTTAACCATGCGCCAGTCACTGTATATACTGATGATTTCCACCGAGAATTTGTTTGCTCATACTTCATTACCTCGGGTAAAATAATACGATCCTTTACAACGATTGAAGTCTCTTTCAATCTGTAAATACGTTCTAAATTTTCTATCCCTAATTCCTTGGCTGTTATTATAATTTCGTCATTATTCAACAATTGAGCAAGATGTTGCTTGACAGTGGTAAGCTCATCTATAACATTTTCGGATTCGGCAAGATTATGAACATATATTATATCTATTTCTTCTATTTCCTTGTCTGATAATGCGCTTCTGATATCTGTGGCTATTTCTTTAAAATTATTTAAATATTTCCCCCCTTCGTCGGTCCTTAACTTTTCTAAATCACCAGATAGTAACCATGCGAATGCGGTGTTTAAATCTGAAGCCTTGTTTGCTTTTGCCTTATAAACGGCTCCTTTAATGGAGTATGCTCCTTGTGCAACTATTAATCTTTTATTATCTATATCAAGTTTAATTAAGTCAATTTTTTTGTCATCACTGCCGTCCGTAAGACTTTCAGTAGCTAATTGATCAAGATCTGGAGAATCTAGATAGAGTCCCATAGCCCATATTAGATGAGCTTTTTCCTCTCCATACTTTGCAATAAGTTTATCTTGTGTTTTAAATGAATCAAGGTGTGTCATAGTAAGTATTTTTGCAAACTTAATAAGTTTAATTAAAAAACCGCCAAGATCTCTCTTAGCGGTTCAAATATAATCTTTTATCTCAATCAATTACTCCACTGTAACCGACTTCGCCAGGTTCCTTGGCTGGTCAACATTACAACCGCGCATTACGGCAATGTGGTAAGACAGTAACTGTAGCGGTATTGTAGTTAACAGCGGCGAAAGCGCGTCAACCGTATCAGGTATTTCAATAACGTGGTCGGCCAGTTCTTTTACCTGTGTGTCGCCCTGCGTTACAATAGCAATGATCTTTCCGCTGCGTGACTTGATTTC
>JAEWKB010000154.1 GCA_023386255.1 Bacteroidota bacterium | reverse complement strand
CCTGTTTCCCGCCAAACACTGGGCAATGATTTTCCTACACCTACTTTTCCGTTTACAGTGCTGGGTGAAACTATTTTCAGGGGTAATGCTACTGTAACCAATGGCCAATTTGAGTTTGGCTTTGTAGTGCCGCGCGATATACGCATACCTGTTGGTGCAGGCCGGGTAAGTTTTTATGCCAAGCGCAATAATGTGCCTGAAGACCAGAACGGCTACAACACTGCTATACAAATAGGAGGTATCAATGAAAGTGCCGTGGCCGATAATACAGCACCAAAAGTGCGGCTGTATATGAATGATGAGTCGTTTATATCAGGAGGTATTACTAATGAGTCGCCTATATTCCTGGCCTTTCTGGAAGACGAGCATGGTATAAATACCGCAAGTGGTATTGGGCACGATATTATAGCCATACTGGACGGTGATGAGACCAATGCTTTCATATTAAATGATTATTATGAAACAGAGCTTGATGATTATACTAAAGGCAAGCTGAGGTTCCCTTTTACCAATCTGGCAGTAGGGCTGCATACTATTACTTTTAAAGCATGGGATGTGTATAATAACCTTATAACTGCCGAAATACAATTTGTAGTAGTGGGTGATGATGACATGCACCTTGAGCGGGTGCTGAATTATCCTAATCCGTTTGTAAGCTATACCGAATTTTGGTTTACGCACAACAAACCTTTTGAGCCGCTTGATGTGCAGGTGCAGGTGCTAACCATAACAGGAAAAGTAGTAAAAACCATTAACCAGAGCATTACTACTGATGGCTTCCTGTCAAGAGACATTAAATGGGACGGGCGTGATGATTTTGGCGATAAGATAGGTAAGGGGGTATATATATATAAACTTACCGTGCGCTCAACCGCCACAGGTAAAAAAGCTGAAAAATACGAGAAACTTGTATTGCTATAAGAAAACACTATATTTGTTATCCAAAAATTTCGAAAAAGAATGAAGAAATTATTTTTTGCTGCCTTAAGCCTGCTTGGGGCACAGTGGGCAAAAGCCCAGAATGAACGAGTAATTACTACAGGTGTGCCGTTTTTATTGATAGCGGCCGATGCCAGGGCGGCAGGTATGGGAGACCAGGGAGTTGCTACTTCTTCCGATGTATACTCTATGCAATGGAACCCCGCCAAATACTCTTTTGCGCTTGACAAGCACGGTATTGGCGTTAGCTACACTCCGTACCTTACCAGCATAGCTAATGATATTTCACTTGGGCAGCTTAACTATTATAACAGGTTTCATGAAAGGCAGGCTTTTGCGGTAAGCCTCCGTTATTTTGGCCTTGGCGACATTGAGCTTAGGCAGACAGGCGATCCTAATGAGCAGCCGGTAACGCGTAATCCTAACGAAATGGCAGTAGACCTTGCTTACTCACTTAAGCTTAGTGAGCAGTTCGCCATGTCGGTTGCCGGGCGCTATATACGTTCTAATTTAAGGATACCTGAAGCATCAGGCGGTGGCGATGCCAAAGCTGCCAGTACTTTTGCATTTGACGTTGCTGGTTTTTACCAGTCAGAAGAAGAAGCATTTGAAGATTTTAACGGCCGCTACAGGTTGGGTTTTAATTTACAAAACCTTGGCCCAAAGATAAGCTATGATAATGATGAGGAGCTAAGCTCTAACTTCCTTCCTTCCAACCTTAGGCTTGGGGGTGGATTTGATTTCATTTTTGATGAATATAACAAAATAGGCATTAACCTTGAAACAACTAAGCTTTTAGTACCTACGCCACAAAAAGTAGAAGATGAGAATGGTGATGGCAACCTGACTGATGATTATGTGCGCGAAAGCCAGGAGTATAGGGACATTAACTGGGTATCAGGTATCTTTCAGTCATTTGGCGATGCGCCCGATGGCTTTAGCGAAGAGCTTAAGGAATTCACCTATTCTGTCGGCGCTGAATATATGTACCAGGACTCATTTGCATTCCGTTTAGGCTATTTCAACGAGAGCCAGCAGAAAGGAGCCAGGAGGTTCTTCTCACTTGGTGCCGGCTTTAAGTATACAATTATCAAAGTTGATGTATCATACCTTTTCTCAGCATCGCAGGTAAGGAACCCGCTTGAGAACACACTTCGCTTCTCGCTGACATTCAATTTCGGCGACAAATACGATGAACTATAGCAGATGGAGAACATCAGCATAACCACATCATTCACTGCTTATAATTCTGCAGAAGAACTTCCTGCTGAGGTTAGGGATTTAATGCTTAAGGCTGTTGAAGCCCGTAAAAAAGCATATGCCCCTTATTCCCGTTTCAGGGTAGGCGCTGCACTTGCGCTTGATAATGGCGAGATAGTACAAGGCTCAAACCAGGAGAATGCGGCGTATCCGTCAGGGCTTTGTGCCGAAAGGGTTGCGGTTTTTCATGCCGGGGCTGTATATCCTGAAGCTAAGATATTGCGGCTTGCCATCTCGGCAGCATCAGATGATAAAGTTGTTAATGCACCTATACCGCCATGCGGCTCGTGCAGGCAGGCAATAGCCGAGTATGAGTTTAAGCAGGATGTGCCTATAGAAATTTATTTTATGGGCGAGACAGGAAAGGTCCTCAAATCAGATTCTTTAAAAAACCTGCTTCCGCTGGTGTTTGACAAGAATTTTTTATAGCATATGCATAAAAGGGATTTTTCACAAATCCCTTTCTTTTTTATAGTAAATACTTTACCTAAATTTTTCACAAATTAAAGGGAAGTGCTTATTTTTGCAATTCGCAAATTTGTGTGAGGAAACTATTTTGCGTTTTTAAACAGGATTTTTTACAACCACATTAGCAAACAACATTTTAGCAATGAAAGAAATTACAAAGGAAGTTTATCTGAAATGGTATGAAGATATGCAGTTTTGGAGAAAGTTTGAAGACAAGCTTGCTGCTTTATACATCCAGCAGAAAGTTAGAGGTTTCCTTCACTTATATAATGGCCAGGAGGCTGTTTTGGCAGGTGCACTGCATGCCATGAACCTGGGCAAGGACAAAATGATAACGGCTTACCGTAACCACGTGCAGCCTATAGGCATGGGTGTAGACCCTCGCAAGGTTATGGCTGAGCTTTTAGGTAAGGCAACAGGTACATCAAAAGGGCTGGGAGGCTCTATGCACATTTTCTCTAAAGAACATGGCTTTTATGGCGGCCACGGTATTGTGGGTGCCCAGATACCTGTGGGTGCAGGTATGGCCTTTGCCGATAAATATTTTGAAACAGGCGGTGTAACGCTTACTTATTTTGGTGACGGTGCTGCACGCCAGGGTTCGCTTCATGAAGCGTTTAACATGGCTATGCTGTGGAAACTTCCGGTGGTATTTATTTGCGAGAACAACGGATATGCCATGGGTACTTCTGTTGAAAGGACTGCCAACCATACTGATGTATGGAAACTTGGATTAGGTTACGAAATGCCTTGTGGCCCTGTTGATGGTATGAACCCTGTAAAAGTTGCCGAAGCCATGCACGAAGCTATGGAAAGGGCCAGAAGGGGAGACGGGCCAACGTTCCTTGAAATGAAGACATACCGCTACCGTGGCCACTCAATGAGTGATGCACAGCACTACCGCACTAAGGAAGAGGTTGAGGAGTACAGGAAGATTGACCCTATTACACAGGTGCTTGATATTATCAAAGAAAAAAATTATGCTACTGATGCAGAGATTGAACAGATTGACCAGAGGGTGAAAGACCTGGTTGACGAGTGTGAAAAGTTTGCTGAGGAGTCGCCATACCCGGACCTAAGCGTTATGTATGACGTAGTGTACGAACAAGAGAATTATCCATTTTTACCACATAAACTACAATAACCATGGCAAAAATTATTACAATGCCGCGCCTAAGCGACACGATGACAGATGGTACTGTGGCTAGGTGGCTTAAAAAAGTGGGTGATACCATAAAAGAAGGCGATATACTAGCCGAAATTGAGACAGACAAAGCAACTATGGAGTTCGAGTCTTTTGATGCCGGAACCCTGCTTTATATAGGTGTACAGGAAGGCGATACTGCCCCTGTAGACAGTGTTCTTGCCATAATTGGTAAGGAAGGTGAAGATTATAAATCATTGCTTGATGGCAAGGGTGGTTCTTCTGAAAATGCTTCTTCTGAAAAGAAAGAAGAGCCTATAAAAGAAGAGGCTCCGGCTGAAGCTAAGCAGCAAGAAAAAGCTAACGGGAATTCTATAGGCGGTAAGCAGGAACTTCCTAAAGATGTTAAGGTTGTGACCATGCCGCGCCTTAGTGATACCATGACCGAAGGTACTGTGGCTACATGGCTGAAGAAAGTGGGCGATAAAGTTTCGGAAGGTGATATACTTGCCGAAATTGAAACCGACAAAGCTACCATGGAGTTTGAGTCGTTCAACTCAGGTACGCTGCTTTATATTGGTATTAATGAAGGTGAGTCGGCTCCGGTTGTCAGTGTTCTTGCAATTATAGGCCCTGAGGGAACTGATGTAACAGGTATTGCCGAAAACTTTGGTAAAGGTGGTGCGCAGCCAGCTGCTGAAAGCAAATCAGAAAAGAAATCTGTTGAAGATAAAAAAGAAGAAGCCTCAAATACTGATGAAGCTGCTCCTGCTGCTAATGACGGCGGGCGCGTATTTGCGTCTCCGCTGGCCCGTAAGCTTGCCAAAGAAAAAGGTATAAACCTGGGTCAGGTGAAGGGTTCCGGCGAGAACGGCCGTATCGTAAGGAAAGATATTGAAAACTTTACACCGGCGGCTCAACAAACCGCTGCCCCTGCACAACAACAGGCTGCTCCTGCAGCGGCTTCTGCTCCTACCGCTCCTGCTTATACTCCGGTAGGTGAAGTAGCGACTGAAGAAGTTAAAAACAACCAGATGCGTAAAACTATTGCGCGCCGCCTGGCTGAATCTAAATATACTGCTCCGGAATATAGCCTGACTATAGAGCTTGATATGGATAATGCCATAGCCAGCCGTAATGTAATTAATGGTATTCCTGATACTAAAGTGTCGTTTAACGATATGGTGATTAAAGCCAGTGCAATGGCCCTTAGGAAGCATCCGCAGGTTAATACGCAGTGGAAAGATGATGTAACCATCTATAACAAGCACATAAGCGTGGGTGTTGCCGTGGCGGTTGAAGACGGCCTTGTGGTGCCGGTACTTAAGTTTACCGATAACATGAGCCTTACACAGATAGGAGCTGCTGTTAAAGACCTTGCAGGTAAGGCCAGAAGCAAAAAGCTTACACCTGCCGAAATGGAAGGAAGTACTTTTACAGTATCTAATTTAGGTATGTTTGGTATACAGGAGTTTACTTCTATCATCAACCAGCCTAACTCGGCTATACTTTCAGTGGGTGCGATTATACAAAAGCCGGTGGTTAAGAACGGGCAGATTGTTGTAGGCAATACTATGACGGTGACGCTTACCTGCGACCACAGGACAATTGACGGCGCTACCGGGGCACAGTTCCTACAGACGCTAAAACAATATGTAGAAAATCCTGTTACAATGCTTGCTTAAGCAGTACAGGCGCTCAATAAAAAATCCCGCTTTAAGCGGGATTTTTGTTTTATAAATATTTTATTAGTAAGATGTAATTGATTTAAGATTGGCTATAGTAGCCACAGGATCCTGTGCACTAAAAACAAAGTTACCTGCCACAAGCACATCGGCACCGGCCTCAACCAATTGTTTTGCGTTTTTGTCAGACACCCCGCCATCAATTTCAATTAGTGTTGAGGTTCCGTTCCTGTTGATGATTTCTTTCAGCTTCCTCACCTTATCATATGTCCTTTCGATAAACGATTGCCCACCAAACCCAGGGTTAACACTCATCATGCATACCAAATCAGTATCGCTTATTACGTCTTCCAAAAGATTTACATTAGTATGTGGGTTAATGGCAATACCTGCTTTCATGCCTTCAGCTTTAATGGCTTGTAAAGTGCGGTGCAGATGAGTACAGGCCTCATAGTGTATGGTAAGGTTATTGGCTCCAAGCTGTGCGAAGGTTTTAATGTACTGGTCCGGGTTAACAATCATCAGGTGTACATCAACAGTCTTTTTTGCGTGTTTGGCGATAGCCTGTAGTACGGGCATACCAAACGAAATATTAGGCACAAAAACCCCATCCATAATATCAACGTGAAACCAGTCTGCCTGGCTGTTGTTAATCATTTCAATGTCTCGCTGGAGGTTGCCAAAATCGGCAGAAAGCACTGAAGGTGCTATAAGAGTATCTTTCATTTTAATTTTGTGTGTTGTTCGGGCAAAGATAACTTAAAGCAGCCGAGTTACAAAAGAGCTGTAGCGCCAAAATTATTCTTATAAAAAAAGACTACTGGTATAATATTTTAACAAGTTGCTGCGTTTATGGTTTGTAAGATTTCCTGCACTATCAATTTCGGGTTTAATTACAGCGGGGCAGACAAATAAAAAACTCCGGTAATCAGCCGGAGTTTCAATCATCAATCAAAAAACGAACAGTTATTGAACTGTTAGTGCGGTATATATTTTCTTACGAATTGTAATATTAACAGCGCCAAAATACAACATATATTTATAATATGAAACCTCAGCGTTAATTTTTTGCAATTTTTAAGTTATCCTAAGTAAGTTTTAAGAATTTTGCTACGGGAGGTATGTTTTAACCTCCTGATTGCTTTTTCCTTAATCTGGCGCACACGCTCACGGGTAAGGTCAAATGTTTCACCTATTTCCTCAAGTGTCATCGGGTGCTGATCACCAAGTCCAAAATAAAGGCGAACAACATCAGCCTCACGAGGTGTTAACGTTTCAAG
>JAEWKB010000141.1 GCA_023386255.1 Bacteroidota bacterium | reverse complement strand
GCCTTTACGTGAACGGATTATAGGTGCAAGAATGGTAATTCGCTTACCGTTGAACTTCTCCATGATAAGCTCACGAATCTGGTCATCGCTGTAGCTTACCATTTTCTCTCCCGTTTCGTAGCTGTAGGCATCGGCGCCACGAGCATACAGGAGGCGCAGAAAATCATAAATCTCGGTAATGGTGCCTACGGTAGAGCGCGGGCTTTTGCTGGTTGTTTTCTGCTCTATGGCAATAACAGGGGATAGGCCGTCAATCTTATCCACATCAGGCCTTTCGAGGCCGCCCAGGAACTGGCGTGCGTAAGCAGAAAACGTTTCAATATAGCGGCGCTGACCTTCGGCGTAGATGGTATCAAAGGCCAGCGATGATTTCCCGGAGCCCGATAAGCCGGTGATAACCACAAGCTTTTCGCGGGGAATGGTAACATCAATATTTTTAAGGTTGTGGGCGCGTGCACCCAGTACTTCAATCGTTTCTTCGGTATCTAACATAGCATTTTGTACAAAACGCAAAGGTACTGAATTTTGAAGAATTTTCGGTATAAGTGGTAGGGTAAGAAATTGTTAAAGGTATCTATACCTGATGCTAATAAGTTGTCAATTCACATTTTCTTAAAACTATAGCATTGAAAGCTGTAGTATCTTTGAAGTATAACAAGGATGATATTGTTCATTAATCGGCTTAAGTGAAGATGACGGGTAGTCAGCTTTTGCCGTGGAGGCTGTAAGGGGCGCTGCACTTTCCACCCGTTCGTGCAGGGCATACAAACCTACGCCGGCGCTATATGCGGAAACCGGTCAGCAACACGGCGAATGTAAGCCGGATGCAATATCAGTAAAATCCTTTCAACATATATAGCTGCCGGGGGGAGATGATCCTCCGGCAGTTTTTTTTTACACATATAGTATTTTTTTCTTGTATTAAGAAAAAATTAATATATTAGCCCAATTAAAACAAACCCTATATGAAAAAATTTTTCCTTTTGCTTTCAGGAGTCATGTTAGTTGCTTCATGTTCTAAAAATGCTGAACAGGTTGATGCCGCCAAAGCTAAACTTGCTGAACTTGGTGATAAGAATGTTGAACAGCTTGATTTTACAGTAACCGAAGTAAAGTCACTTGATGTTTATAAAAAGATTTCCACGTCTTATCAGAGGTCTTATCGTAACCTTAGTGAGCTGGGTGAGCTTGATGCAGCCGGTAAGCAACTTGAAACATCCTCAAAATATCTTACCCTTGCTGAAAACAACCCGGATAAAACTTTTTACATTGTTACCGGATTACAGGTAGCTGCGGGAGACACTATTCACAAAAAAATATTTTATATTGATGACAAGAATCAGGTGATCGATTTCGAGAACCTGAAATAATACGCTATTATTAATTCCAAAACTGCCGGGGGATATGATCTTTCCGGCAGTTTTTATACAAATGTTGTTATTAGGTACAATATGCCCCCCACAATAAAGCTTACCAAGTTAGCCATCAGCACAAAAGCTGATATTGTATGTGAAGAATATGCATCTTTAAGAAAGTGCTTTAATGCAAAATATTCAAAGAATCCAATTCCCACTTCTAAAAAGAACATAAGAAAGATAGGATTGGGATAAATCTCAATGAAATATTCAAATAGTAACCAGGCAATTGGAAGTGAAATAAGATTTACAGCTGTAATCAGCAGTGCCAGCCGGCGGTTAAGCTTTTTACCGAAGATATACAACGCTACGAGTAATTCTAGGAACAGTGAGATGATCAAAGCGCGCAGTATTTTTCCTGTAATGCCCCGAAACAGAAAACCTGTAGTTTCGGTAACTACATAAGTACCACTCTTTTCGTAAACCACAAATTCAGGGTTAGTTCCTTCAACTTCAAAAACTTCAGAAAGAATTTGTTTTCCGCCTGAAAAGATTATAATGCGCTGGAAAGGCTTGTAGTTATGCCCTATAAAATTACAATGATTATCATTGCAGGTAACGTAGTTGTACTGCCAACGTGCTTTTAAAATATCATAGTGGCTAAAATCTTCCCGGTCAGACTCAAGCAGCTGGATAGAATCGACAGTTATCTCTGTATTAAACTTGTACAGCTGATAGCCCTTCGGCATTGCATCGGCAAAGGAAGGAAAATTAAACGTGAGCAGGCAAAGTAAAGCTACAATCTGAAATTTCATTGTTCAAAAATAATCTATATCGCCGAATAATTGGCTAGCCATATGCATTAAACCTTTTCAACTGTACAGAACTACTTATATCTCCCTTATTTTTTGTACTTTTGCCAAAATTTTAGAAAATGCTATCAGTATCAAATTTATCGGTTCAGTTCGGTAAAAGAATATTATTTGACGAGGTAAATACCACTTTCACACAAGGAAACTGCTACGGCATTATTGGCGCTAACGGTGCCGGTAAGTCTACTTTTCTTAAAATATTAGCGGGCGATATAGACCCTACATCAGGCCACGTGCACCTTGAGCCGGGTAAGCGTATGAGCGTTCTTAACCAGAACCACAATATGTTTGATGAACATACTGTTCTTGAAACGGTGATGATGGGTAACAAGATGCTTTATTCCGTAAAAAAAGAGATGGACGAAATCTACCTGAAGCCTGACTTTAGTGATAAGGACAGCGACAGGGTAGGTGAGCTTCAGGTTATTTTTGAGGAAATGAATGGTTGGAATGCCGATTCGGATGCTGCGGCAATGCTGTCTAACCTTGGTATTGGTGAGGAATTTCATTATACTTTGATGGGTGACCTTGACAGCAAACTCAAGGTACGCGTGCTATTGGCCCAGGCGTTGTTTGGCAATCCGGACGTGCTGATCATGGACGAACCTACCAACGACCTCGACTTTGAAACAATTTCCTGGCTGGAGAACTTCCTGGCCAACTATGATAATACGGTAATTGTGGTATCGCACGACAGGCACTTCCTTGATGCAGTTTGTACACATATATCTGATATTGACTTTGGTAAGATCAACCATTTCTCAGGTAACTATACTTTCTGGTACGAGTCGAGCCAGCTTGCTGCAAGGCAAAGGGCCCAACAGAACAAAAAGGCCGACGAGAAGAAGAAAGAACTTCAGGAGTTCATTATGCGTTTTAGTGCCAACGTGGCAAAATCAAAGCAGGCTACAAGCCGTAAAAAAATGCTTGAAAAGCTTAAGGTTGATGATATTAAACCATCAAGCCGCAGGTATCCTGCCATTATATTTGAGCAGGAGCGTGAAGCAGGTGACCAGATACTTAACGTAAAAGACCTTAGCGCATCAATAGAAGGGGAGGTGCTGTTTAAGAATGTAGACCTGAACATGGCTAAGGGTGATAAAGTGGTAGTTTTCTCTAAAGATTCACGTGCTACTACTGCTTTTTATGAAATATTGAACGGCAACCAGACACCCGACAGTGGTACTTTTGAGTGGGGCATTACTACTATACAATCTTACCTTCCGGCAGATAACCATGCCTTTTTTGAGAATGACCTTACGCTGGTTGACTGGCTTCGCCAGTGGGCTAAGACCGAGGAAGAGCGGGACGAAGTTTACATCCGCGGGTTTTTGGGCAAAATGATATTTAGCGGCGAGGAGGCATTAAAAACCGGCCGCGTATTATCAGGAGGAGAAAAGGTTAGGTGTATGCTTAGCCGTATGATGATGCTTCGTGCAAACGTGTTGATGCTAGATGAGCCTACTAACCACCTTGACCTTGAGAGTATTACAGCTTTCAATAACTCACTAAAGAACTTCAAAGGGTCGGTGTTGTTCACTACGCATGACCACGAGTTTGCGCAAACTGTTGCAAACCGTGTGCTTGAAATAACTCCGAATGGCGTGATAGACCGCTACATGACCTTTGATGATTATCTTGATGATGAAAAGATAAAGGAACTGAGAAAGAAAATGTACAACAACTAATAATAGAAAATCCCGCAATAGCGGGATTTTTTTTATCTTCTGAATTTTCTCAGCAGCCAAACAATCAGCAGGATTACAAGTACAACTATAAAAATTCCCACAGCCATACCTGCCTGAAATATATCACCAATTACCTCGCACCCTGTTACCAGCGAAAGCAGCATGGCGAACATGCCCAATTTAAATATTCTGTTAGTCATAACTTTTTTGTTTTTAGGTTATTGATACATAAAGTTACAGCAAGGATGTTTGCTATTGCTCAAAATTAAAATAACATTAACCTTCTTCAGGGGGATGTGTATCTAAAATTAGCTTCAATGTTTTCAGCAAAAGTAATTTTTACCTATTTTTACAAACCAAACACAACACCGCATTATGAGCCAGAAAATATTGCTTACTGCTAAGGAAGTCAATATCATCCTACATCGTTTGGCCTGCCAGTTAATAGAGAAGCATCTTGATTTTTCCGATACCGTACTTATTGGCCTTCAGCCTCGCGGCAAATATGTGGCACAGCGCATAAAGCAGATACTGGAGCAGGAATACAATGTTCCGCAGATACAGTTGGGTTTGCTGGACATTACCTTTTTCAGGGATGATTTCCGGCGATCAGAGAAACCTTTGGAAGCCAATAAAACTGAAATTGATTTTCTGGTTGAAAATAAAAAGGTAATTTTTATTGATGATGTGCTATATACCGGCCGCAGTATACGTGCTGCGCTTACCGCCATACAGTCTTTTGGGCGGCCAAGTGAAATTGAGCTGCTGGTGCTTATAGACCGCCGCTTTAGCCGCCACCTGCCCATTCAGCCCGACTACAGGGGCCGTCAGGTAGATGCTATTAATAATGAAAAAGTAAAAGTGTGCTGGGAGGAGAATGAGGGAGAAGACAAAGTATATTTAGTTTAGGCTTAACTGCAACAACACAACAAATGAAAGAATTAAGCGTAAATCATTTATTAGGGATTAAATACATCAACAAGAACGATATTGACCTGATTTTTGAAACAGCCGATCAGTTTAAAGAAGTAATAAACCGGCCTATAAAAAAAGTTCCCTCATTAAGGGATGTTACCATAGCCAATATATTTTTTGAGAACAGCACACGTACCAAACTATCTTTTGAACTGGCACAAAAAAGGCTTTCGGCAGATGTTATAAGCTTTTCGGCAGCACAGTCTTCTGTAAAAAAAGGAGAAACTCTTATAGATACGGTTAATAACATCCTTTCAATGAAAGTTGATATGGTGGTAATGCGCCATGAAAAACCTGGGGCCGCTTACTTTCTTTCACAAAATGTAAATGCAAGTATAGTAAATGCAGGCGATGGCGCCCATGAACACCCTACACAGGGTTTGCTAGATTCTTATACTATCCGTGAACGTTTGGGCGGGGTAGAAGGTAAGAAAGTAGTAATAGTAGGCGACATATTGCACTCACGCGTTGCATTATCAAACATATTCGCTTTGCAAATGCAGGGTGCAGAAGTTAAAGTGTGCGGGCCAAAGACACTTATTCCGCGTTATATAGAATCACTTGGGGTAAAAGTAGAGTCGAACCTGCGTAAGGCGTTGGAGTGGGCTGATGTGGCCAATATGCTTCGTGTACAGAATGAGCGGCTTGATGTTAACTATTTTCCGTCAACGCGCGAATATGCACAGCAATATGGCGTTGATAAGGCCTTACTTGATTCTCTTAACAAAGAAGTTGTAATAATGCATCCCGGGCCAATAAACCGAGGGGTAGAGATAACCAGTGATGTGGCTGACTCACAGCAATCGGTTATACTGGACCAGGTAGAGAATGGTGTAGCCGTAAGGATGGCTATTATTTATCTGCTGGCCAGCAAGATCAAACAATAGGAAGAGCTTCATAAATAATTCAGAATTCAGATAATTTTAAAATTCAACTCACTAACTTAGTACTTAAGGAACTCAGAACCTCAAAAATGAAAGTAGAAGAAAAAGGACATACCACAATTATAAAAGACACTCAGGGTGATTTTGCTTCATTCCTGGATAAAATTACATCAGAATATAATAGCTATAAGAATACTAATTTAATTCTTGATGTGACTCAGGATAAAAATTTGAAGCTTAGCGATATCCTTAATTTCCTTTCCCTGTCAAACAAGCACCGCAAAGCAAAAAGATCTTTTGTAATTGTGGTTGAAGATTTTGATTTTAATGAGGTTCCCGATGAAATGGTTGTAGTGCCTACACTGCTTGAGGCGCACGACATTATTGAGATGGAGGAGATAGAAAGGGATCTTGGATTTTAAGGAGCTGTAAATGAATCTTACCATACTTGGATGCTATGCCGCCACACCACGTTCTATGACAAATCCTACCGCACAGGTACTGGAGATGAAGAACCATATGTTTTTGATTGACTGTGGTGAAGGTACACAGGTGCAGCTCAGGAAGAACAAGATAAGGTTCTCAAAGATAAACCATGTATTTATATCCCATCTTCATGGGGACCATTTTTACGGGCTTATAGGCCTTGTTTCTACCTATTCGCTTTTAAACAGACAAACCGACCTTCATATTCACGCTCCAAAGGGTGCTAAGGAAGTTATATTACTTCAGTTGAAGCTCTCCAATTCATGGACGGGGTATAATCTTTACTTTCATGAAATAGAAGGTAATGAACCGCAGGTGGTTTTTGAAGACGATAAGGTAACTGTTACCACAATACCATTAAAGCACAGGATTTATGCCAACGGCTTTTTGTTTCAGGAAAAAGAAGACTGCCGTAAGCTAAATATTGAAGCTGCAAAAAGTTATGGTATAGATACGTGCTATTATCAAAAAATAAAAAATGGCAGTGATATAAAGCTGGATGACGGTCGCGTTATACCTAACAAAGAGCTTACATTTGACCCGCCGGCGCCAAAGAGTTATGCGTTTTGCTCAGATACTGTATATAAAGAAGACATAGTGCCGTTTATTAAAGATGTAGATGTACTGTACCACGAAAGCACTTTCCTCGAGGCTGAAGAGCATTATTGCGAACGTACGATGCACTGCACCGCCAAACAGGCTGCTAAAATTGCTAAATTAGCTAATGCAAAAAACCTTGTTTTAGGGCATTATTCGACCCGGTACGAAAATATAGAAAAGTTTAGAGAAGAAGCCTCTGAAGTGTTTGAAAACGTGCACCTTGCCGATGACGGAAAGGTTTTTGAGTTTTAATTGTTATATAATATCCGACAGTCTGACTATCTAATAGTCTAATAATCTATAAAAAATGAAAGACCTTAGCAACTACCGCCGTTCCTACGAAAAGAGCCAGCTGGTGGAGGAAAACCTGCCGGATAATCCAATTATGCTTTTTAAGTCGTGGTTCCTGGAAACAGAAAACCTGGGCTTTCATGGTGAGGTTAATGCAATGACGGTCTCAACTATAGGACTCGACGGCTTTCCAAAAAGTCGTGTTGTATTGCTAAAGCAGTTTAATGAAGAAGGATTTGTGTTTTTTACCAACTATAATTCTGAAAAAGGTAGGGCAATAGAGGCCAACCCTAAAATATGCCTTTCGTTTTTTTGGGGTGAGGCAGAACGCCAGGTTATTATTAAAGGAAAAGCCGAGAAAGTACCTGCAAATATATCAGACGGGTATTTTGAAAGCAGGCCTGTGGGCAGCAGGCTTGGAGCCATTGTATCACCACAGAGTGAGGTTATTCCGTCTCGTTCATACATAGAAAAGAACCTGGCAGAGACAGAAAAACAATATGAAGGAGCTGCTGAAATACCTCGACCTGACCATTGGGGAGGCTATATTGTTAAACCGGTTGAATTGGAATTTTGGCAGGGGAGGCCGAACCGCCTGCATGACAGGATACGATATAAGCTGCAGGAAGATTATAACTGGAAAATTGAAAGACTGGCTCCATAGGCCAAATTTTAATATCGAATTAACATCTTATAGGGAAAGAGGCGCCGTATTTTTTTGGATATTTAAAACATTGATAACCAATTTTATAGGCGTATGAAAAATCTGATTTTAATAAGGCATGCAAAATCCAGCTGGGACGCACCGCTAAAAGATAAGGACCGTCCACTTTCTAAAAGGGGTATTACTGATGCCCATCTTATGGCGGTTAATGTTGAGGAGTTTTTGCCTAAATCATACATTGTGTGGAGCAGTACCGCCCAACGTGCAAAAAATACAGCCTATATATTTGCAGAAAATCTGCTCATTCCTGTTGATAATATCATATTTAGGGATGACCTGTATACCTTCGATGAAAACAACCTGGAAAAAGTAATTAAAAGCTGCGATAACCAATTTGATAACCTAATTCTTTTTGGTCATAATGGCGCTATTACTAATTTTGTTAATATATTTGGGAACCAACGCGTAGACAATGTGCCTACAGCAGGTTTTGTATCCATTTCTTTTGATGAAACCGACTGGAAGTCCATCAAAAGGGGTACGACAGAAAAAGTATTATTTCCAAGTGACTTAAAAAAATATGATCCACCACTCACCGGTAAACAGGTATATTGACAGGGAAAAAAGCTGGTTAACATTTAATGCAAGGGTACTTCAGGAAGCAGCCGACGAGAATGTACCGCTACTTGACAGGTTGCGCTTCTTAGGGATATTTTCCAATAATCTTGATGAATTTTTTCGCGTGCGCTATGCAGCCATCCGCCGCCTGAAACAGGAGGGTGAGACGGGTGAAAAAATATTGGGTGGTATTACCGCCCAGGAATTGCTTAAAGAAATAACCGAAATTGTTATTGAGCAGCAATCTGAAAGCCTCCGCATCCTTAGTATTATTGAGAAAGAGCTTCAGAAGGAAAATATTTTTATAATTAACGAAAAGGAAATCACAAAAGAGCAGGAAATCTTTATAAAAGATTTTTTCATCCAGAGGGTAAGCCCTGAGCTTGTAACCATCATCCTAAACGATCTTGATGAATTTCCGCTCTTAAAAGATACTTCGGGTTACCTGGCTGTTAAACTGGTAATGAAGCCAAGGAAACATGCAACTGAAGAAGGCGCACTCCACGAAAGTGAAGTTCGCTACGCTGTCATCGAAATCCCTAAAACCATCAATAGATTTGTGGTGCTCCCATCAAACAATGAGAGCCAGTATATCATTATGCTTGATGATGTTATACGCCATAACCTGCACAGCATCTTTAATATATTTGAGTACGAGAGCATTTCGGCCCACATGATCAAAATTACACGCGATGCACAGCTTGAGATAGACAGTGACCAAAGCAAGAGCCTCATGGAAAAAATTTCTAAAAGTGTTTTAGAAAGAAGGGTGGGAGAGCCTGTGCGCTTTGTTTATGACCAGTCTATAGATAAAGATACGCTGGAGTTTTTCCTGAAGCGGATGGAAATTGATGCAGCCGACAGCCTGATACCGGGCGGCAGGTACCACAACCGGCGCGATTATATTGATTTCCCTAACCTTGGCAGGTTTGACCTGCTGTACAAAAAAAATGTGCCTCTTCCTGTAAACGGGCTTAGCCTGGAGGGAAGCATGCTACAGAAGATAGCCCAAAAAGATTATCTGCTGTATGCCCCTTACCAGTCATTTTCCTATGTAATTAAATTCCTGCGGGAAGCAGCGCTTGATCCTAAAGTTTTTTCTATTAAAATCACTTTGTACAGGCTGGCAAAAAACTCCCAAATAGTGAGTTCGCTAATAAATGCGGCTAAAAACGGCAAGAAAGTAACTGTACAGATTGAACTGCAGGCCCGTTTTGATGAAGCAAGCAATATATCTTACGCCGAACAGATGCAAACAGAAGGCATCAACCTGATATTTGGGGTAAAAGGCCTTAAGGTTCACAGCAAAATATGTGTGGTTGAACGGCTTGAGGAAGGCAAAGTAAAACGTTATGGGTTTATTTCAACTGGTAACTTTAATGAGTCTACCGCAAAAGTGTATACTGATGTAACACTGTTTACCAGCCACTCGGCCATTATGAAAGAGGTAAATAAAGTATTTGATTTTTTTGATGTTAATTACCGCCTCCACCGATATAAGCACCTGTTCGTGTCGCCACATTATACAAGATCTAAATTTTATAAGCTTATAGACAGGGAGATATTAAATGCTATTGCGGGAAAAGAAGCTTTTATAAAACTAAAAATGAACAGCCTTACCGATTTTAAAATGATTGATAAGCTGTATGAAGCAAGCAGGGAAGGGGTAAATATACAGCTTGTTATAAGAGGCATTTGCAGCCTGATACCCGGTGTACCCGGCATGAGCGAAAATATCGAGGCCATAAGTATTGTAGATAATTACTTGGAACATGCCAGGGTTTACATATTTGGCAACGGGGGAGAACCTGACGTTTATATATCTTCAGCCGACTTCATGACTCGAAATCTTGATGCAAGGGTAGAGGTTACCTGCCCAATCTACGATCCTGAAATTAAGCAGGAGCTTATTGATACATTTGAAATAGGGTGGAAGGGCAATGTAAAAGCCAGGCTGCACAGTGAAACACTTGAAAACAGGTATAGAAAACGTCCTGATGAGAAGGTTTTCAGGGCACAACTGGAAACTTATAACTATTACAGGAATAAACTTGAAGTAATTTACGAACAACTATAGAGAAAGCTTCTGAGCTTCTGAGTTATTGAGCAGTAAAAGGCTCAGTAGCTCAGAAGCCTTAAGCTAAGGAGCTTAAAATGATTAACATAAAAAAATACGCTGCTATTGATATTGGGTCTAATGCCATGAGGCTTTTAGTATCTAATATCGTAGAGCAGGAAGGAAAAGAACCTCAATTCAATAAAAGTTCACTGGTGCGCGTACCCATCCGCCTGGGTCAGGATGCTTTTACTGTAGGAGAAATTACAGAAGAAAACATTGAGCGCATGATTGACGCTATGAAAGCCTACAAGCTGCTTATGAAGGTTCATAAGGTTGAAAGGTATATGGCCTGTGCTACATCAGCCATGCGTGAAGCTTACAACGGCAGGGAAGTGGCCGAACTTATTGAGCAGGAGGCAGGTGTAAAGGTTGATATTATAGATGGCAAAAAGGAAGCTGCCATAATTGCATCTACTGATTTGCACCATCTATTAAAGAACGACCAAACATATTTATATGTTGATGTAGGAGGTGGCAGTACTGAATTTTCTCTTTTTGCCGATGGGAAAATCGTTGTTTCAAAATCGTTTAAGAACGGTACGGTTCGCTTACTAAATAATATGGTTAATGATGTAGTGTGGCATGAAATAGAGAAATGGATAAAAATGATTGTAGAGCCGTATGAATCGGTTACACTTATAGGATCCGGTGGTAATATCAATAAGCTGTTTAAACTGTCGGGCAAGCAGCAGGAAAAGCCATTATCATATTTCTATATCAACTCACAATACCAGTTGCTGGACAACATGAGCTACGAACAGCGAATTGCAGAACTGGGCCTTAATCCTGACCGTGCTGATGTAATTATATATGCCACACGAATATATCTTAATGCGATGAAGTGGAGCGGTGCAAGAAACATATATGTACCTAAAATAGGGCTCTCAGACGGTATTGTAAAAGCAATGTATTACGGTAATATATAAAGCTTCAGCCGGTTATCCGGCTGTAGGTGCTGAAGGGTTTAAACCAATTGGTTTATCTTAGCGTACTGCAGCAGCATTATAGTCTTTGCATCTTTAATTTCTCCGTCAGTTATCATTTGCAATGCTTTCTCAAATTGAAGCTCCAGCACTTCAATATCTTCCTGCTCATTATTGGCGCCTCCGCCTTCGCCGGTTTTCATGCTGTCAGAGTAGGCAGCAACAAAAAAATATAATATCTCCGTAACTGATCCGGGAGACATATATACCTCCATAACTTTACGGACCTCGCTAAGTGTATATCCGGTTTCTTCCTCAGTCTCTTTACGTATGCATTCTTCAGGTTCGTGTTCATCAAGCAGCCCTGCACAGGCTTCAATCATCATACCGTCAGCGTTACCGTTAAACCACGTTGGTATGCGCAGCTGTCTCGTAAGTATCACAGTTCCTTTTACTTTATTATATAGCAATATTACAGCGCCATTACCACGGTTATATACCTCACGTTCGTGTATTTGCCATGAACCGTTGTTAAGTTTGTATTTGTATTTTACTTTATCAAGTTTTCCCCAGTCATTAGATAAGGGCTTAATTGAAATAAGTTCGATTGATGATGTGTTTTTCATAGCTGTTGTAAGAATTTATGCAATAACGCAATGACTGCTGTTTTATTTGGCTATGATAAAGATTTTTAAATATTTTTGATGAGTAAATACTTAATATCTTAAATATGAAAAATATACTGTTGTTGATTTTTTTTATAAGTATAGGTGCAGCCGCACAAACATCTGAGAAAACTGTTGAAGTAACCAATAAATATTATGAGGTAATACGTGTATTAAAGCAAAATAAAAGTTTTGAATTTTTAATTGTGCCTAAGCAAATGACACAGGTTTATAATGGCCAGGATCTGTCATATACTAAAATTAGCGGTAAAGATTATGTAATGCGGATCTATCCAAATAATGATGTTACCATACATCAAAAAGCTACCGGCGACAGGCATTACTTATCAATAATAAATAAAACAATGATAGGTTATTCCTTAATAACTGATCCTAAATCAAAAAAAATGAAAGCATACTATTACAAAGGAAGTGAAATAGTGCATAACACTGAAATACAAGCAGAATAGCTTAAGTAAGCATAGTTTAACTATAATATTTTTGAAATATAATATATATTATGTAAAATAGAATATTTGAAACTGGCTTTATCTTTTTGTATTATAAAATAAAAACCGCACTACAATAATGCAGTGCGGCCCTGTATCCTTGCTTATGACTCTACTTTACCTTCATTGGGATATCGAGATTCTCCCAGCTTAAAGTAATATTGTCTTTTTTAATTTTGTAAACCAGGCTTTCATTCATGGCAGCTGATTTTTTTGTTTTTACCTTCACACGTAGCTGGTCTTTAGACTGGTCATATTTGTTAGCTCCAACTGATGGATCTTTACCAAATATTACTGTAGCCTGACCTTTTTCAGGAATAACATAAACTGCATATTTACCCGCAGGTAATTCCTGTCCTTCAATTTTAATTGCTTTATCAGTTTCAATTGTTGTAGGCGCATTAGCACCCGCACGCCAAACTTTACCGTATGGCACAAGTTCGCCCCAAATTGTACGTCCTTTAACTGATGGGCTGCTGTAATTGATTGTAATAGTAGCTCCATTGATTTTTCCTGTAGCGGTTGCGGCCGGGCTTGCAGGTTTTTTATCCTGTGCACTGGCCAGTGTTGTCATTACAAATGCTACAAGCAGCATCATGATTTGTTTTGTTGTTTTCATGGTTTATGTATTTTATATTGCCTGTAAATTTAAGCAATTTTAAGTCTTGTACTCTTTCAGGTTTAACAAAGCTTTATGAGTTTTATGTAAGCTTTTTCTTTGGGCAATGCATAAAAAAATGTATTTTTAAGCTTTATTGCCCTTGATATGAAAAATCCTGTAGCCGAACGTATTGCTGATTTCCTGAAGCGATTTCCGCCATTCAGCAGCCTCTCATATGCTGATTTAAGTAGTATAGCCGAAAAATCAAAAGTAATATACCTTGAAAAAAACCAGGTGCTTTTTAAAGGCGGTGACGCTACACATCCGGATTTTTATGTTGTTAAAGATGGTGCGATAGGCCTTTCAATCACTTCAGATGTGGAAGATACGCTTATTGATAAATGTGATGAAGGTGATATACTGGGCCTCCGCCCTTTCTTTGCAAAGAATAATTATCTGATGACCGCTAAGGCACGTGAGGAATCTATTGTATATGGCATTCCGATCGAAGTATTTCAACCTTATGTTACAGGAAATACTGAAGTGCTTAGCTTTTTATTGGAAAGTTTTGCATCCCAGTCACGCAACCCTTACGATAAGGAGCGCAGTGGCAAGCTAATATCTGAAAATACGATTTATAGTGAGCAAACTACTGATATTCAATATTTTCAGCCTATAAAATACACCCGAAACCCTATTACGGCTAACCCTGACGATATTTTAAAGTTCATTGCCAAAACTATGGCCAACAGCGCCATTGGTAGTGTTATAATTCAGGAGAACCAGCTTCCTAAAGGTATAATAACCGACAAAGACCTGAGGTCTAAAATAGCTACCGGCCTCTTCCCTATTGATGTTACGGCTGATAAAGTAATGACTTCTCCTGTAATTACAGTTCCCGAAAATATATCGGTGGCCGAAGCCCAGATGATGATGTTAAAGCATGATGTAGGGCACTTGTGCGTAACTACTGACGGCACCGACAGAACCCCTGTAAAAGGTATTATATCTGAGCATGATGTGGTTGCCGCGCAGGCTAATACTCCTGGGGTATT
>JAEWKB010000123.1 GCA_023386255.1 Bacteroidota bacterium | reverse complement strand
TATCTCACCTGTTGAAGCGGTCCGTATCATGAGAGTGCGCAGCAATCCCGAGTGTTCGCGCGGGTTGAAGAACGCCAGGTTATGCTCAACGGCAAAATCACGTATGGCATTGCGTATCATGTTGCTTGGGTCTTCCTGCAGGTGGCATTTTACAATGTTGAGAATCTTGTCCCACATCCTTGGAATATGGAAGCCTAATGCATTGCGGTCATCAATTTCAACACCGTTCACGGCCTCATCCTCAGTGATCCAGCGGGCATTGCTGAAGGAGAAATCCATCTTATTGCGGTAGAAGAACTGCTTGTCGCTGCCTTTTATAGGTTCAAACTCCGGCAGTTCAATTTTACCGATGCGCTTCAGGTGGTTGTATACTTCACGGTTCTTGTAGAACAGCTGCTTTTCATACTTCATGTTCTGCCACTTGCAGCCGCCGCACGGCCCAAAATGCTGGCATGGTGGTATCACCCTGTCAGCCGAATATTCGTGGAAATGCACGGCCTTCCCCTCATAGTACGCTTTACGTTTTTTGAAGGTTTGCACATCAACCACATCGCCCGGCACCACACGCGGAATAAATATCACTTTACCATCAGGCGCCTTGGCTACCGATACGCCTTTTGCGCCGGCGTCAAGCACTTCTACATTATTGAAAACTATCTTGTCTGTTTTCTTCTTTTTTCCCATGCGGCAAAAATACGGGTTTGGGTTTAAATTGCGGAAAATATTTTGAAAGCTGTTTTATAACATCGGAAAATGTAAATATTGTATATTAGCTTAACACGAAACATCAAACACCAAACCATAAACTATGCCCACATACCTTGCCCTGCTCCGCGGCATTAACGTCAGCGGAAAAAAGATCATCAAAATGGAAGAGCTGCGCAACCTGATGGAAAGTGTAGGTTATACCAATGTTAAAACGTACATACAGAGCGGTAATGTTATCTTCGGCAGCACTACACGCTCAAAAGAAAAAGTAGCCGCCAGTGTTGAAGCGCTTATTGAAGGGCATTACGGTTTTGACGTTACTGTTTTTATACTTGATGCCAAAGATGTTGAAAAGGCTGTAGATAATAATCCGTTTGTGAGCCAGCGTGAACCGGAAGGAGCCGGAAGCAAAAAGTTGTACGTAACTTTTCTTTCCGAAGCGCCTTCACCTGAAAATATGCAAAGGCTGCGTGAGGCGCCGATAGGGCATGACCTTATTGAAGTGGTGGATGATGTGCTTTACTTTAAGCTCCAGACAAAAGCTTCGGAATCTAAACTTTCTAACAATCTAATCGAATCTAAACTTAAGGTAAGAGCCACGACCCGCAATTGGAATGTAACGCTAAAATTACTTGAGCTTTTACAAAAACCGCAATAGGTGTAATGTTGTTAAGGAATTGTTAATTACCAATAATCGTTTTTTCATGTATTTCAGTATAGTTTAACTTTATAAAATTAAACCAACTAAATATCAGGATCATGAAAAGAAATGCAACAGCCGTTTGGGCAGGTTCGCTTAAAGAAGGCGACGGTAAAATAAGCACGCAAAGCGGAGTGCTGAGCAACACGCAATATTCATTTAAAACCCGATTTGAATCTGGCGTGGGCACCAACCCGGAGGAGCTTATAGCCGCCGCACATGCAGGCTGCTTTACTATGCAGCTTACAGCTTATGTTAACGAGGCAGGCTATGAAGTAGCTTCTATCGAAACTAAGTGTGACGTTGATTTTCAGAACGGCAGTGTGGTAAGCTCACACCTCAATGTGCTGGCAAGGATAACAGGTATTGAAACAGACGAGTTCCAGCAGCTGGTAAAAAAGGCGGAAACTAACTGTCCTATTTCCAGATTATTAAATACCGATATATCATCAAACGCTACTCTGGTAAATCCTTAGAAGATTTTCCATATATAAGAAGCCTCTGACAAAGAGGCTTTTTTTATACATTTGGTTTATGAACCGCTTCGACCGAATTACAGCCATACTTATCCAGCTACAATCTAAAAAGGTTGTGAAGGCGCAGGACCTTGCCGACAGATTCGGCATCAGCCTGCGCACGGTGTACAGGGATATCCGTACACTGGAGGAAGCAGGTGTACCGCTATATGGCGAAGCCGGTGTGGGCTATTCCTTAGTTGACGGTTACCGCCTGCCGCCTGTAATGTTTACCCGCGAAGAAGCCATGGCATTTGTTACCGCCGAGAAGCTTATGGCACGGTTTACCGATAATGCCCTGGGGCAAAACTTTACATCGGCCATGTTTAAGGTAAAGGCCGTACTGCGCGGTACCGAGAAGGACCTGGTGGAAAACCTTGAGGAAAACATCATTGTTTTTGAGAGGAAGCGCAACAGTACACCGCCGCCCGACAGCCTGGATGTACTGCTTAAAGCCACTGCCGAAAAGAAAGTGGTAAAGCTGCTTTACAAAACCTTCGGTAAGGATGAACCCACCGAAAGGCTGGTGGAACCGTTGGGTATTTTCCATGAGCACGAGAACTGGTATACAATTGCTTGGTGCCACCTGCGGGAAGAGTACCGTCAGTTCCGCGCGGACAGGATTGTAAGCGCGCAGCTGACCGATATGCCGCAGCAGGAGCGTACTTCGCTCAAAGAATATTACGAGCTGAACAAACAGGCTAAAGCTGCATTTACACTACAGAAAGCTGTTATAAAGGTTGACAGGCATGTTGCACAATACATGCAGGACCGAAGGCATTACTTTGGTTTTGTAAGTGAGGAGGTTAAAGATAATTATGTTGAAATGACTTTCCTGACCGAATCGTTGGAGGAGGGGCTGGCACGCTGGCTGCTGACATTTGCCGATTACATTGAAGTGGTGGAGCCACACGCGCTGAAGGACAGGATCATACATCTTCTCGAAAAAAGTTTGGAAAAAATTGCAGGAGCCAAAAACCTGCTGACATAGGGTTGTCACTACCCGTGGTTTACTTTGTACTGTAAAACAATTTAAACCACAATAACTATGGAAACAACAACCGCACTTGAGCTTATTCCGCTGCTGCAGAACGAAATGGAGCAGGAAGCAAAAACAACCCGTAAAATGCTTGCACGCGTACCGGCAGAAAAATTTGACTGGCAGCCGCACCCTAAAAGCATGACCCTAAAGAGACTGGCTACACACGTGGCTGAACTGCCGGGCTGGGTATCAATGGCGCTGCATACCACAGAGCTGGATTTTTTTAACAATCCGTATCAGCCTGAAGATGTAAAAAGCACCGGGGAATTGCTTGATTATTTTGAAGAGACTTTAATTGAAGGCCGCACCGCCCTTGCCAACGCAGATTTGTCGTCATTTACTGATGAGTGGGTTTTGCGCAGTGGAGACACAATACACAGCCGCCGTACAAAATATGATGTTATACGTATGGCGCATTCGCAAATCATCCATCACAGGGCCCAGCTTGGGGTGTACTTAAGGCTGCTGGACATACCGCTACCCGGCAGCTATGGCCCAAGTGCCGATGACATGCCGTTTTAATCATCATCAACAATAACTAACCGATAGCCTCACTCTTAACAAGTGGGGCTTCTTTGCATTTAATATAAAATAAACAGAATATGATATTATTTTTTATTAATTTGCATGATAATGGGTGATTTCTCTCCACAAGAAGGAATTATAATTTCAGAATTTATAATTTACATTAAATGTCAGTTTTAGAAAAATTGAGTTCGGCAGATGCCATTGCCTTAGAAGACAAGTACGGAGCGCATAATTACCACCCGCTGCCTGTGGTGCTTAGCAGGGGAGAAGGTGTTTATGTATGGGATGTTGAAGGAAAAAGGTACTATGATTTCCTTTCGGCTTACTCGGCTGTGAATCAAGGCCATTGCCACCCAACGATCATTAATGCCATGATGAGCCAGGCGCAGACGCTTACGCTTACTTCACGCGCGTTTTATAATGACCAGCTTGGCAGGTACGAGGAGTTTATTACAAAGTATTTCGGATTTGACAAAGTATTGCCAATGAACACAGGAGCTGAGGCTGTAGAGACTGCCATAAAGCTTTGCCGTAAATGGGCTTATGAAAAAAAGGGAATTGCTGAGCAGGAGGCTAAAATAATAGTATGCGAGAATAACTTTCATGGAAGGACCACTACCATCATCTCTTTTTCTAATGACGAGAATGCACGACGCAATTTTGGGCCCTATACGGCAGGATTTATAAAAATAGCTTATGATGATGCAGAAGCACTTGAAACCGTGCTTAAATCTGAGAAAAATATAGCAGGCTTCCTGGTGGAGCCTATACAGGGAGAGGCAGGCGTTTATGTACCTGCTGAAGGCTACCTGGCTAAAGCCAAACATCTTTGTGAGGAGCATAATGTATTATTTATAGCCGACGAGGTACAAACAGGTATTGCTCGTACGGGCAAGCTGCTTGCGGTACAGCATGAAAACGTACAGCCGGACATCCTTATTCTGGGTAAGGCGTTATCAGGCGGTGCATACCCCGTTTCGGCAGTATTGGCTAATGACAACATCATGAATGTTATAAAGCCGGGCCAGCACGGGTCAACTTTCGGCGGTAACCCTGTGGCAGCCGCTGTGGCTATAGCTGCGCTTGAAGTAGTGGAGGAAGAAAGGCTGGCCGAGAATGCCGAGAGGCTGGGCAGGCTGTTCCGCGAAAAGATGGGCGAGTACTGTGGCAAAAGCAGCATAGTGAGCCTGGTGCGCGGTAAAGGGCTTTTAAATGCAATTGTTATTAATGATACCGAAGACAGCTCTACAGCATGGGACATCTGCATGGCCATGAAGGAGAACGGACTGCTTGCCAAGCCAACCCACGGTAACATAATCCGTTTTGCGCCGCCGTTGGTAATGAACGAGGAACAGCTGCTTGATTGTGTGAGGATTATTACTGAAACATTAAAAGATTTCGAAAAATAAAAACCAACATTATTTACTAACCAAAACCAATCAATTTTATGGAACACAATTCTTCTTTCGATTCATTCGAATTACAATTCACGCCTGTAGCCCAAAGCTTTATAAGGGAAGCTGCCAAGTGGGCTAAATTTTTATCAATAATAGGTTTCATTTTCATTGCATTATACATTTTGGTTGCATTAATGATGATTGCCGGAGGTGCTGCTATGGGGGCCAACGAAGAGTTAAACACAGCTAGTGGGGGTATGGGCATGATGGGCGCTATTGGTGGTACTGCCTTGGGCATCATTTACCTGATTGTAGCTGTAATAGCTATATTTCCTACCCTTTATCTTTCAAGGTTTGCAGGTAAGGCAAAGCTTGCACTTGACAATAATAATACAGAGTACCTTACAACCTCACTTGAAAACCTTAAATCTTACTTTAAGTTTTTGGGGATATTTAC
>JAEWKB010000178.1 GCA_023386255.1 Bacteroidota bacterium | reverse complement strand
TTGCTATACTATGGAAAATTTGTACCACACCCTGCAGCAGAAGGGATATAAACGTATAAAGTTTAAACTCTCAAAAACGCAGCACCTGCTCATAAAAGGCAAAATAAATGGTGTTGAAGGCAGCTTTATACTTGATACAGGCGCATCAAACAGCTGTGTAGGCTTTGAGGGGATTGAATACTTCAGCCTCTCTGCGTCCGACTCGGAGACTAAAGCGGCAGGCGCCGGCGGCACAGGTATGCTGACGCAAACATCCCTTAAAAACACACTGAAGCTTGGCCGCTGGAACACCAAAAATTTCGGATTGGTAATTTTTGATATGAGCCATGTAAATGAGGCCCTGCGGCAGTATAAAGCAAAGCCGGTGCACGGAATAATAGGGGCTGATATACTGATGAAGGGTAAAGCTATTATTGATTATTATAACCATTGTTTTTACCTTAAATAAAATGGTTAAAGCCTGATAATAAATTTGTTATTAAGAATTTTTAGAATAGCTTTGGCAAAACAAACCTTACAATCAGCCAATGAAAAAAATTCTACTATCCGCATTTTTATTTATTTCAGGTTTAAGCCAGGCACAGGTCCCGAACGATGACTGTGCCACACCTTTGGAAATACCGGTTAACACAGGCATGTCTTGTGGTGTAGCACCCACAATAACGCTTACTGCGGCAACTGCCTCACCGCAGCTTAACACCTGTGGAGGTACAGCTGATGATGATGTCTGGGTTGTTTTTTATTCTACACAAGCCAAGCACAGGCTGACCCTCACCACATCGCCTGAAATACTTCCGGATTTAAGGGCTACTTTATATACAGGATGTTCGGGTTCAAATCCGCCGGTGTGTTTAGAGCTCAGCAATGGCGTTGCAAATCTTTATGATTTAGTTCCATATACCTACTATTACATAAGGCTATATACTCAGGCTGATACTCCGCAAACAGCCAATGTGTCGGTTTGCATAACCACTATACCGCCTGTTATAATTGAAACAAATTATACAGCACAGCAGATTGTGCAGGATGTACTGATAAATACCCCATGCGTACAGGTAAGCAACATATCAACATTGGGCGGAAGTAATTTTAACCAGCCGGTAAGTTTAGGTGTTTTTAATATTGGAAACGCTGAATTTCCTTTTGAGAGGGGAATTATACTTTCTACAGGCTCAGTGGCTGCCGCAGTTGGCCCTAATACAACGGTCCAGTCAAATAACAGCCAGGGTTGGCCACATGACACGGAACTTGAGACATTGCTTGGCGACGGATATAGTTATGACGCCACAATCCTGGAATTTGATTTTGTGCCGGTAATAGATAATATAAGTTTTGACTATTTATTTGCATCAGAAGAGTATGGCATGTATCAGTGTACTTTTGGCGATGCCTTTGCATTTATCCTTACTGATGTTACTACAGGTGTAAAAACCAATCTTGCCGTTGTACCGGGTACTGCAATACCTGTATCAGTTACTACAATAAATAATAGTATTTACAATACTCAGGGAGGACAGTGTGCTTCACAAAATCCGGAATATTTTGGCGCCTATTATGGAGAAGCGCCGGCTTCCCTTACTGCACCTGTAAACTTTAACGGCGTTACGGTTCCCATGACGGCCCAAAGTGCCGTAGTGCCCGGCAATCCATATCACATAAAGCTGGTTATCGCCAACAAGATGGACCATGCTTTTAATTCGGCAGTATTTATTGATGCAGGTAGTTTTAATATAGGTGGGCTTAGCAATGCTAACATAGATATGAGTTCATCTGAAGGAAATATGATTTGCCCGGGCAGTTCCACTACATTAAGCATTAATGTAGCTTCTTCCTTTAATTTTGCATGGTTTAAAGATGGTGTAGTAATACCTGATGCTAACCAAAGCACCTTTGTGGTTAATGAACCCGGTACTTATACTGTTCATGTAACAATACCCGGAAGTGACGAATGCGGTGTTGAATTTTCTATTGCAATTTATTTCGGAGAATCTGTAAACCAGGTTAATGTTGCTGATTACTGGATATACGAAACGCAAAGCGACGGCGTAACCACATTCTTTTTTCAGGAAAAAATAGATGAAATTGAAAACCTTGTTGAAGAGTTTGAACTGCTCGATATTTCATTCCACCTTACCATGCAGGATGCTGAGACTGGCCTGAATCCATTACCCCTGCTATATACGAATACGCAAAACCCTCAACCTATTTTTGCACGTATCGGGAATTTATCTCATAACTGCTATTCGATTAGCAGTTTCAAAATAGGGGTGGTTGATGAAAATTATATAGCTCCGGTACCAACAGGCAATACAAACCAGTCGTTTACAGAAGGAGAAACACTGGCCGACATTGAGCTTGAGGGAGAGAATATACAATGGTATGACAATCCCGGTAATGGCGAAGGCCGCTCTGACATGGACACTGATGATGAGCCGCTACCGCTTACTACACCGCTGGTTGACGGCGAAACATATTATGCGACACAAACTTTATTTGGAAGAGAGAGTATAGAACGCCTTCCTGTAACTGTGCATCTTATGCTTGGCACGGACGAGAACCAGCTTACGCAACTTAAATTTTACCCAAACCCAGTAACCGACGTTTTGACGTTGACTAACACTGATGATATTGTTTCATTTGAAGTTTATTCGTTAGTAGGGCAGGTTGTTAGAAGTGGTGCAAACACGGGTAACACTATGACAGTAAATATGGCGGATATGGCACCGGGAGTGTATCTTGTAAAGGTATATACAGGTAAGCAGGCACGAACTGTAAAGGTTGTGAAAAATTAAATAAGTAATTCATATAAAAAATCCCGCTCTTTGAGCGGGATTTTTTATTTTATATTGACTTTCCAATTAAAGTTCCAGTGCTTTTTTAGGATTGTTGTCCATAAGCAGTTCAGCAGGGTTTTCTAATCCTTCTTTAACTGCCACAAGGAAACCAACCGACTCACGGCCGTCAATGATCCTGTGGTCATAAGAAAGTGCTACATACATCATTGGGTGAATTTCCACTTTACCGTTTACGGCAATAGGGCGTTCAATAATGTTGTGCATACCAAGGATACCTGATTGCGGAGGGTTGATGATTGGTGTTGAAAGCATTGAACCGAACACACCGCCGTTTGATATGGTGAATGTACCGCCCGTCATGTCATCAACAGTGATCTGGCCGTCGCGCGCACGAAGCGCAAGACGCTTGATCTCCGCCTCAATACCACGGAAGGTAAGTGCCTCAGCATTTCTTACTACCGGTACCATAAGCCCTTTAGGCCCTGATACAGCTACTGAAATGTCACAGAAATCATAAGATATTTTATAGTCCCCGTCAATCATTGAGTTAACATCAGGGAACAACTGTAATGCCCTTACAACCGCTTTTGTAAAGAACGACATGTAGCCAAGGCTTAATCCGCCATGTTTTGACTTAAAGGCATCTTTATATTCGTTCCTTATCAGGTTGATAGGCGTCATGTTCACCTCGTTAAAGGTAGTTAGCATAGCGGTTTCGTTCTTCGCCGAAACAAGGCGCTCTGCTACCTTTCTCCTTAGCATTGACAGCTTGCTGCGCTCTGAGCTGCGGTTACCGCCTGTAGGCGTACCCATTGATGCCTGCGCGTTAACAGCATCATCTTTTGTTATCCTGCCGCCTTTGCCGGTTCCGGTTATGGTTGCAGGGTCAATATTCTTTTCGTCAAGTATTTTTTTGGCCGCAGGCGAAGGTGTTCCTGTTGCATAAGTTGGAGCCCCCCCCGCCCCCGAAGGGGTAGCTTTAGCAGCCTCAACCGCTTTAGGAGCTTCTTCTATTTTATCTTCTTTCTTCTCTTCTGCTTTAGGTGCCTCCTCTTTTCCGGCATCTCCCCCTTTGGGGGCTGGGGGGCTTGCGCCTGTATCAATAAGGCAAACTACCTGGCCTACTTTTACAGCGTCGCCTTCTTCTGCTTTTAGGGTAATGATACCCGCAGCTTCGGCAGGAAGCTCAAGGGTAGCTTTATCTGAATCCACTTCGGCAATAGCCTGGTCCTTTTCTACATAGTCCCCGTCTTTTACCAGCCATGTTGCAATTTCAACTTCTGTGATTGATTCCCCCGGTGAAGGAACTTTCATTTCTAAAATCATGCTCTATAATTTTATTGGTGTTGCTATTCTATTGAAATATCAAAAGTACAATTAATTAAATAAATTCTTGTCAAAAACCATGGCTATGGCAGCAGCGTGGCGTTTCTTGGCACGGGTATAGCTGCCTGCTGCCGGCGCGCTGTAGGCTTTTAGCGAAGCAACCCTTAGCTTCACTTCGTTAAAGTTCATCAGCATGTAGCCGTAAGCACCCATGTTCCTTGGTTCTTCCTGTGCCCATACATAATCATCAGCATTTTTATATTTTGCTATAACGGCTTTAAGCTGTTCTACAGGAAGTGGGAAAAGCTGCTCTATCCTCACAAAAGCAATATCATCACGCTTCAGGTTTTCCCTTTCGGCTACAAGGTCATAGTAGAATTTACCGGTACAGAACACCAGCGACTTCACCTTTTTAGGGTCGGCATTTGGGTCATCAAGCACTTCCTGGAATGAACCGTTAGCAAATTCATCGGCTGTAGAAACCACTGCAGGGTGGCGCAGCAGGCTCTTAGGTGTAAATACTATAAGTGGCTTGCGGAACTCCGTCTTCATCTGCCTTCTTAACAGGTGGAAGAAGTTAGCCGGTGTGGTACAGTCAGCCACATACATGTTGTGGTTGGCACACAGTTGCAGGTAACGCTCCATACGGCCTGATGAGTGCTCGGCACCCTGGCCTTCATACCCATGAGGTAGCAGCATTACAAGCCCGTTCTGGTTATTCCATTTATCTTCGGCAGCACTTATGTACTGGTCAATCATAATCTGCGCGCCGTTTGAGAAGTCACCAAACTGGGCTTCCCAGATTGTAAGGGTTTTTGGGCTTGCAAGGGCATAGCCATAGTCAAAGCCTACAACCGCATATTCAGAAAGTAATGAATTGTAAATATAGAATTTACCTTTCTGGTCTTTCAATTGGTTGAGAAGTACTACTTCTTCTTCAGATTCCTCTACTTTTACAACAGCATGGCGGTGAGAGAAGGTTCCCCTTTCCACATCCTGGCCTGATATGCGTACATCATACCCTTCGGTAAGAAGGGAACCGTAAGCAAGCAATTCCGCCATAGCCCAGTCCAGCTTATCGTTTTCAAAGTACATCGCTTTCCTGTCGTTAATAAGCTTTTGTATCTTGCTTATGAATTTTTTATCCTTAGGAAGCTCTGTAATAACCGAAGCTATCTCAGTAAGTTTTTCTTTAGGGAAGGTAGTGTCTGTTTTCTTCAGCATGTCTTCCGCATCACCCTGCTTAAAGCCTTCCCACTCGTTCTGCATGAACGGGGTTATTATGGTAAGCTCTCTTTTCCTTGATGCCTCAAGGTTTTCTTCAAGCTTATTTTTATAGTCTTTTTCAAGGCCTGCCACATAATTTGCATCAATAACACCTGCAGCAACAAGTTTTTCAGCATAAATGTCGCGCGGGTTCTTGTGTTTGGCAATAACCTTGTACAGGTTCGGCTGTGTAAATCGCGGCTCATCGCCTTCGTTATGGCCATACTTACGGTAGCCTAATAAGTCGATGAATACATCGCCGCCAAACTGCATCCTGAAATCAAGCGCAAAAAGCATGGCGTGTACTACAGCTTCGGCATCATCTGCATTAACATGCAATACCGGCGATAGCGTTACCTTCGCAATATCGGTAGCGTAGGTAGATGAACGCGCATCCAGATAATTGGTAGTAAAACCAACCTGGTTGTTTATTACTACATGTATGGTACCTGCGGTTTTATAACCGTCAAGCTTTGCCATCTGTACAATTTCATATACAATGCCCTGGCCGGCAACGGCAGCATCACCATGAAGCGCTATAGGAAGCACTTTGGAGAAATCATCGGGAAAATACCTGTCTTGTTTTGCCCTTGCAATACCTTCAATAACTGCACCTACAGTTTCCAGATGCGATGGGTTAGGTGCAAGGTTCATGTTTATTTTTTTGCCGCTCTTGGTTACCTTATCTGCAGTAAGGCCAAGGTGGTACTTAACGTCACCGTCAAACAGTGCGTCATCATCATAATCTTTACCGTCAAACTCACTGAAGATGTCAGAAGTTGATTTTCCGAATGTATTGGCCAGCACGTTAAGGCGGCCACGGTGTGCCATACCCATAACAAAATGCTCCACTCCTTTTTCGGCTGCGGCCTCTACAAGCGCGTCAAGCGCCGGGATAAGGGATTCGCCTCCTTCAAGTGAGAAACGTTTCTGGCCTACATATTTTGTATGAAGGAAGTTTTCAAAAGAAACCGCCTCATTAAGCTTTGAAAGTATCTGTTTTTTCTGGTCTGCCGAAAAATCAGGCTGGTTATGGTTTGCTGACAGCCTGTTCTGTATCCACTTGCGTGTCTCAGGATCACGTATGTACATGTATTCAATACCAATGTGCTGGCAGTACACCTTCCTTAAATGATCTACAATCTCTCTTAAAGTAGTAGGCTGCAGGCCGGCTTCTTTAGCTGCGTCAAACACCGTATCAAGGTCAGCATCGGTAAGGCCAAAGTTCTCTAATGCCAGGTTTGGCTTAAATATCCTGCGCTCCCTTACCGGGTTTGTTTTAGTAAAAAGGTGGCCGCGGGTACGGTAACCTTCTATAAGGTTAAGCACCTTAAACTCCTTTTGAAGTTTTTCAGGAATGCCCGAATAATCGCTTACAGGCTGTGTAGGCGCGGCACTGTGTTGTTTAGGTTGCTCCGTTTCATAGTACTCGCTGTTGCCATAGCCGGCATTGGCAAAGTCAAAACCCTGGAAAAAACTTCTCCAGCTTGGTTCTACGCTATCAGGATTCTCTATATATTGGTCGTATAAATCTGCAAAAAAAGCAGTATGTGCTGCGTTTAAAAAGGAAAACCTGTCCATACTTATGTCTTTATGACTTATGTTTTGAAAAATTTTACGCAAAAGTACAATAATCTCAATAATCTTTCATTGTTTTTTCTACATTTATATTTATATCCAGCACCGGAAATAACTATGAAAACAGGCATCTTCAATTTTTTAACAAAATCTGCATTTTATGTGGCCCTTATATTTTTCTCCCATTCTGCCCACGCTCAGCAAAGCGGTAGCTTTTGGAGTAAAGTGCGTATAGGGGGGAGCCTGGGTGCTGCTTTCGGGTCAGGTTATACAGATGTGGTGATAGCACCCGGTGCGTTGTATGAAATCAATCCTTATGTGGGTGTAGGCGTAGGGCTGCAGGGAAGTTATGTGCACCAGCGCGATTATTATTCGACATTTATGTATGGCGGATCTGTACTGGGTGTAGTTAACCCGATACCGCAGGTGCAGCTTTCGGCTGAGCTTGAGCAGCTGCGGGTAAACCTTGATGTACATGAAAATTATGGCAACTACGACCGTAACTTCTGGAACACAGCATTGTTTTTTGGTATTGGGTACAGGGCTGATAATGTAACTATAGGGCTAAGGTACAACGTGCTGTTTAAAGAAAGGGAACTGGTGTACAGCGATGCGTTGATGCCTTTTGTGAGGGTATATTTTTAAATAGAAAATCCTTAGCAAACGCTAAGGATTTTTTACTATAAGATTACCACATTAATGATGGCTTTGCACCTTTCCAATGGCGTGTTCAATAGCGTGCTTTAATTTTGGTATGGCGCCTGTTATAGCTTTTTCTATAGTATCAGCATGATTAATAACAGCAACATTTTTTAAACCGGTAATACGGGCTTCAATCATACAG
>JAEWKB010000070.1 GCA_023386255.1 Bacteroidota bacterium | reverse complement strand
GGAATGAGCCTCCGGAAGGAGCCGACGGGTTAAGCGCTGAACGCAGTTCAGCACGAAAAACCATGATGGGACTGTCGCCGGAATCCCACATTGGAGTTGTCGTAGCAAAATGCCGTAGAACATATCTAGAATCTGTTGCCTGGTGTGCCCATATTGAAGGTATAAAGCTACCGTCAAATTGTGTAGAATTTGTAATTTCAAGTATGTCAGATGGTGCATCAACCGCTCCAAAACTGGCGACCCTTTCGGCATTAAATGTAGAGTTGGTAATGTGTGGAAATGGCACCTGAGCTATTAATGTCAATGGGCTAAAGAGTAAGGGTAGAATAATTTTTCTCATCGATGAGTTATTAATTCATCAAATATACGAAATGTTAAATATGTCTTAAAAAAGTTGTTTAGGTCACCTGACAAGAAAAGTGAAGACCTCTTGGGAATATTAGGCATACTCCATTACCTCCACACGCACTGGTCGTTAATAAGCAGGTACGGGAAATATTCTTCGGTCCAGTTGTCGCCGTCGGTGCTGTAGGCCAGGCACAGGGCATCGCGCTTTTCCGGCAGCCCGTCAGAATTATTTACGGTAGCGGTAACATCATAGGCTACGGCGCCCGCCAATGCTGTATTGTTTTTAATTTCCGCAGTAAAGCTTTGCTGCATCATGTCAATGAGGCGCTGGGTGTCAATGTCGTCACTGTCATCATACACCACCACATCCTTAACTTCCTTATCTACAATTTTAGCCCCAAAAGGCGCAAAGGCACCGCTTTCTTCAATAAACCTTTCGGCCCTTTGGAAAATATTCACCTTTAGCCGGTGTACCATTTTATCCATGTTTTTTAGATGCTCATTTCTAGATTATCAGATTGTCAGACTTTCAGATATGCAGGTTAGATTCTGACCTGATAGACAAAGATAGGTAAAGAAGGTTCAGGCAAGGCTGGCGATGAACGGAAAACTTAGGTTAGATACCAAGTTTTACTTGACTTAATTTACCATTTAAAAAAAATCCGCTGCTTTTCAGCAACGGATTTTCAATCATAAATAGGGTTGGTTTAGTTCAAAATCCTAGTAGTAGGTAAACCTGCGTACTTTGGCTATATATTTAGCCAGGCGTATTACCTGATGGCTGTAGCCGTACTCATTGTCATACCATACATACAATACGATGTTTTTGCCGTCGGGGCTCACAATCGTAGCGTTACTGTCATAAATAGACGGCTGTGCAGTACCTACTATATCGCTGGATACCAGCTCGTTGCTCATTGAATATTTAATTTGTTCAACCAGTTCGCCTTCAAGTGCATAACGCTTCATGATCTCGTTTACCTCGGCAATGCTGGTTGGCCTCTCCACTTCAAGGTTAAGCACCACAAGCGAACCGTTTGGAACCGGAACACGTATAGCGTTTGATGTTAACTTGCCAGCAAGAGCCGGTAAAGCCTTGGCTACAGCGCTTCCTGCTCCGGTTTCGGTAATGACCATGTTAAGGCCTGCAGCACGCCCGCGACGGTATTTTTTGTGCATGTTGTCAACCAGGTTCTGGTCGTTTGTATAGGCATGGATAGTTTCAAGATGGCCTTTTACAACGCCTAATGTGTCTTCAACCGCTTTTAAAATAGGGGTTATGGCGTTTGTAGTACATGACGCCGCCGAGTAAATGTCAACCTTCTCAGGGTCATGATCATTGTGGTTTACACCGTAAACAATGTTTGGCACGCCTTTACCGGGAGCTGTAAGCAGTACTTTTTCAACACCTTTTGATGTAAGGTGGCGCTTAAGGGCTTCTTCAGTAGTGAAGGCACCGGTGTTATCTATAAGCAGGGCATTATTGATGCCGTAGTTTGTATAATCTATTTCTTCAGGAGAGTTAGCAGTAATGATATGTACTGTAGTCCCGTTAATGATCAGTGCGTTGTTTTCAGGATCAGCTACTACCGATCCCTGGAAATCGCCATGTATTGAATCATATCTAAGTAGGGATGCACGTTTTTCAAGTAGTACAGCGTCATTCTTGTCACGCGTTACAATAGCCCTTAGGCGCAGCTGTGTGCCTTTGCCGATCTTGCTCATCATTTCGCGCGCCAAAAGCCTTCCTATACGGCCAAAACCATATAATACAACATCTTTCGGCTTTATTTCCTGGCTGTGTTTTGCATCTTTAAGCTTATCGATAACAAATGCAGTGGCATCATTATACTTGTCATCTTCAAGGTGATATTCATACGTAAGCCTGCCAATATCAATACGTGAAGGCGGAAGGTCAAGCGATTCAATAGCACGGGCAATTTCTACAGAATCAAACACATTAATAGGTTTCTGTACAAATTCACCTGCGTATTCGTGCAGGTTGATGATGTCGCTCACGTTCCTGTCTATAAGCTGATTGCGGAAAAGTACAAGCTCTATAGACTTGTCATACCACAGGTCGCTTAAAATTTTAATGAATTCAACGCCGGCCCTGCGCCTGTCTGCCTGGAATGACAGCTCTTTTTCGTATAAAACGTTATTGTTCATGAAGATAATGATTTAATTGTGTGTTATTTGGTGCAAAAGTATAGATTTCAAACGTTTTCGTAAAAAAAAAGTGAAGGTTGTAAAGCTGATTTGTAAAAAGTGTAATGATTTACGTTATAATTAGAATTAATTAATGGTAAACATAAGTTAAGTTGCTGGTTTTAATAGCTTTTTGTGCATTTGTGTAGTAATTTTATAATGCTGAATGAAAAGAAAATGAGCGATGAAACCAGTATTACAAAAGCTCTGTTTGTGGGCGGTCCCGCTGTTAGCTTTATTAAGTCCCGACACCATGCGGGGACAAATAGACTACGGAGAGGACTTTTCTGCAGGAGCGCAATTATGGACCGGGAAATATTTTGAACCTACAACCGCAGCCACATGCGATGGCAACGGTGCACTAAGAGCCAGGGTGAATAACTTAGTACCACCCGATTATCCTGCGGTACTCGAGCTGCCGTCAATAGGAATATCAAACGGTGAGGAGCTGACATTAACTTACACTTACAGGCTGCTTTATTATGATGCTGTACTGCCTGCGGAGCCTGTAGGGGAGCGTGATTTCGGCGCTATAACATTGGAGTATGCACCAACCGTGAACGGACCCTGGGCTGCCTTAGACAGGATTACTCTTGCCAACTATGAGAGAAGTGATGAGTGCACTGAACGTATTGTAGCCTTTACCCCGCCTGAAGGCAGCAATGTTTACCTTCGTTTCAGGGCCGGGCTGGGAACTGAGCCCGACCTGGATTATTTTGTTTATCTTGATAATATTAATGCTGTACAGTCAGTACTGACAGTGGCGGAGAGTGAACCGTTTGACAAGATAATGGCTTTCCTAATCCTGTAATTGATTACCTGCACATAGAATACGACGGCTATATTGACGATGTAGCCATTTTTAATATGCAGGGCCAGGAAGTTAACGCAGTATTGCCTGATAATGGTGCGTCAAGACTGGACCTGACAGGACTGGCGAGCGGAAATTATATTGTACAGGTAATATCCGGCAACGAACTTAAAACATTAAATATTGTAAAGAACTAGTAAATCTTTATTACATTAAAAAATCAACAATGTAGCCTCCGTATCAGCGGGGGCTTTTAATTTGCTTAAACTTTTTAGTGGCTACAAAACCGGCTACAGGATATATAAAACCTGCCGACAAAAACAGGTACGGGAGGAGCTCTTTTCCTTCCAGATGCAGGACATAACCAATAATAAAAAGTGCGGGAGTTTCTATATAAAAGCAAATTATGCCGGCGTGCCGTGCCCTGATGTGCAGCCGCCTCCTGAAGAACAAAATGGCAAGCGCGGTAATGGCTGCCATAAGTATAATGACAGCAGGAAAGAATAAGTGTTTTTTCAGCAGGTCGGTTGCCTTGAGCAGCAAAACAATTACTGTAACAAAGTGCAGTGCCGTTTCAACCCTTCGAATTTTTCTTTTCTTCATGTGCCAAAACTAATACAGGTTGTTTATGGCACTATTGTCATAAGGTTATCTTTTTGTTGCAATTAAAAAGCCCCTGAATTTGCAGGGGCCTGATACTAACTATATTATCAATTAAATTATAAAGCGTACTAGCTGGCCATTTTTGGTAAGCATCTCAACACGTACCCTTTCGTTGGGGCCTTTGTTGCCCAACAGGGTAGAAACCGTTTCAATATCTTTAGCCTTAACATTATTTACACTTAATATAATGCCGTCTTTCAGCTCATCATAATAAGGCATGTATTCTTCATCTGTAATATCTTTTATCTTGACACCGTAGTTTATGTTGAATTTCTTCTTATCGGCCGCAGTCAAATCCTCCAGTTCAAGGCCGCTGTAGCTGAATACTTCGTTCTTGGACAGTTTTACAGGCACAATAAGCTGTTTGCCGTTCCTGTGCACGCCTACCCTTACTACATCGTTAGGGCGCTTGGTTATAATGGCAGCATTAAGGTCTGAATAACCTACTATTTGCCTGTCATCAATTTTTACAATAACATCACCTTTTTTAATGCCGGCTTTTTCAGCACCCGAACCCTGTACTACGCTATTAACGTAAAAGCCCTGAGTTTCGCTTACGCCAAATTCTTTAGCCGATGCGGCATTAAGTTCGCCTCCCTGCACACCAAGTACACCACGCTGCACATTACCAAATTCCATAATGTCCTCAATAATTTTGCGTGTAATGTTAGACGGTACTGCAAACGAATAACCAACGTAAGAACCTGTCATTGATGAGATCATGGTATTAATGCCTATTAGCTCACCACGTGTATTTACCAGCGCACCGCCACTGTTACCGGGATTCACTGCTGCGTCTGTCTGGATGAATGACTGTATGCCGTCTTTGCTCAGGTTCCTTGCTTTTGCGGAAACTATACCTGCTGTTACTGTAGAGGTAAGGTTGTAGGGGTTACCTACCGCAAGTACCCATTCGCCTACCTTAATATCATCAGAATTACCAAAAGTGGCATAAGGGAGCTTATCACTTGTATCAACTTTAAGCAGGGCAATGTCCATTTTAGAGTCGGTACCCACAAGCTTAGCTTTATAAGACTTGTTGTTATTAAGCGTTACCTCAAGTTCTGATGCGTTCTGTACCACGTGGTTATTTGTAACAATGTAACCATCTTCGGTAATAATTACACCCGATCCTGTACCCACTTGTGCCTGCTGCTGGCCGCCACGGTAACCGTAGAAATACTCAAGCAGCGGGTTGCTTGGAACTGTTGAGTAAGATGTGTTCTTAACGTGTACCACAGTATGTATGGCCTTATCGGCTGCCTGTGTAAAATCTACAGATTCAGGCCCGCCAAAACCAACAGGGCGGGTATAATTTGTTTGCGGAGCTATTGATAAGGCAGAAGATGAATTGTCATTATCAAATACCAGTTTATAAGCTCCAAGTGTAGTAGCGCCACTTAGCATTGCTACCAAAAATAAACTTGAAATTCTTTTCATAATTTAAAACATTATTTAATTTTATGGTTAAAATTACTATTTGTATCCTAATTCCCAAATGCGGGCCACCCGTTTTGCGTGTCATTAATATTTGTACTTTTGCCCCTATAAATGCTGCAATGCTACACACATTTTACAAATACCAGGGTACAGGAAATGACTTTGTTATGGTTGATAACCGCAATAATGCTTTTTCCAAAAATGATACCAAACTTATTAATTTTTTGTGCGACCGCAGATTTGGCATAGGGGCAGACGGCCTTATTTTGTTAGAGAACGCCAGCAATGCTGATTTTCGTATGGTGTATTACAATTCTGACGGAAATGAAAGCACCATGTGCGGAAACGGCGGCAGGTGCATCGTAGCCTTTGCAAAACATTTAGGCATTATAGAGGATGATGCTGAATTTATGGCTGTAGATGGCCTGCATCATGCCATAATTGACGAAAATAATGTTGTTTCGCTGCAGATGAAGGATGTGCACTCGGTTACGGTTTATGAAGATTATGTGTTTCTTGATACCGGCTCACCGCATCATGTTGAGATTGTTGAAAACCTCGAATCTTTTGATGTTAAAAGCATTGGGTCGCAAATTCGTTACAGCGGCCTGTATGGTGAAAAAGGAACAAATGTAAACTTTGTAAGCCAGGCAGCCACTGACAAATTTTCAGTCCGCACCTATGAACGCGGTGTTGAAGATGAAACACTTAGCTGCGGTACAGGTGTAACAGCCGTTGCCATTGCCATGAAGGTTTTAGACAAAACAGAAGCTGATAGTATAGTGTTGGAAACACCGGGCGGGGAGTTATCAGTATCGTTTTTACAAGACGGTAAGCAGTTTACCAATATATTTCTTACGGGGCCTGCACGCATGGTTTTTAAAGGGGAAATAGAATGGTAACCCTGAAGGGAAATACTGTTTACCTGCGCGCTTTGGAGCCGGAAGACCTGGATTTTTTGTATACAATAGAAAATAATGAAGAAGTGTGGGAGGTAAGCAATACCCAGACACCTTACAGCCGTTTCCTTATACGCCAGTACCTTGAAAATGCGCACCAGGATATTTATGAGGCAAAGCAGCTAAGGCTGGCGATATGCAAAAATGCTACTGATGCAGCTATAGGGCTGATAGACCTTTTTGATTATGATCCTGCCAACCAACGCGCAGGTGTAGGCATCATAATCCATGAAGCTGCCGAAAGGAGCAGGGGCTTTGGGAGCGAGGCGCTTCAGCTTTTAATTAATTATGCATTTAACCATTTACGCCTGCACCAGCTTTACGCAAATATTAATCCTGCCAATACTGCCAGTATAGCACTTTTTACTACTTTTGGCTTCCAATGCGTGGGAGTAAAAAAACAATGGAATAACCGTGGTACCCACTATGCAGACGAGGCATTATATCAATTAATTCATCAACAATAAAAATATATAAAATTGAAACTAAGGAGAATTGTAGGCATATTTTCGCTTATTGTAGTTTTAGGAGGTACTATATACGGGTACCTTATGTACAAAGATGTTTTTTCGGCCAATACTGCCTTCAGTGAAGACAGGGTAGCAGTATACATTCCTACCAAAGCTACTTTTGCTGATGTAGAGAAGATTGTAAAGCCGTATATTGAGAATATGGATAAATTCCGCTCAACGGCAGATAAAAAATCCTATCCTGACAATGTAAAGGCAGGTAAGTTCATCCTTAAAAGAGGCATGAACAGCAATGATATAATCAACTCCCTGCGCCAGCCTGTTCCTGTAAGGATATCATTTAATAATCAGGAAACACTGCAGCGTGTGGTGGGACGCATTGCCCAACAGATTGAGCCGGATAGCCTGGCGCTCCTGCAGGCATTTACTGATAAGCAGTTTTTAGAAGAAAATGGCTTTACCGAAGAAAATGTACTGAGTGTTTTTATACATAATACGTACGAGTTCTTCTGGAATACTACAGCTACAAAAGTGAGGGAGAAAATGGCTAAGGAATACCGGAAATTCTGGACAGAAGAACGCAAAGCCAAAGCCGCCGCACTTAACCTTACGCCGCTACAGGTATCGGCGCTGGCATCAATTGTACACAAAGAGACCGTGAAGACTGATGAGAGGCCACGTGTAGCCGGTGTGTACCTTAACCGCCTTAATAAAGGTATGAAACTGGAGGCCGACCCTACAGTTATTTACGCCATGAAGATACAGTCTGGCGATTTTGACCAGGTTATTAAAAGGGTGTTGTATAAAGATCTTGTTATTGATTCTCCTTACAACACCTATAAATACGCAGGGCTTCCACCGGGGCCAATTGCCATGCCGGATATCTCGGCACTTGATGCGGTACTTAACCCTGAAAAACATAATTTCATATACTTCTGCGCCAGCGTTACTAATTTTGGCTATCATGAGTTTGCCGTTACACCGGCACAGCACGAAGTTAACCGTCAAAAGTATGTGGCGTGGGTAAATAAAATGGGAATAAAAAGATAAAATCTAGTTTAAAACTTTGTTGGCCGGAAGCTTTTTTCTTACGCTTCAGGCTTTTTTATACTGTTAATTGACAGATTTTTTAAGTTAAAAAATAATTAACACGGGTCAGCTGTAACCCCCTTATTTTATTGTAGTTACGGAATATTCTTGCAGTAATTTTTGTCTTAACGTTTTGTTAATCCCAGCTTAAAAAGCTAAGATGTTGTAAATCAGGTTAATAATTTGTTGTATATTTGCCCCCTGTGAAATTCATAAGGTGACAGATTATGAGAAAATTTAAACTATGATAAAACAATGGTCGTACTTTATAGGTTTAGCTCTGTTTATTACAATAGTGAGCTCGGGATTTAAATCCACCGAAGTAAAACAATTTGGAAAAATAGAAGGTTTTCATCTTGCAGAGGATGAAATTACAAACTACACAGTACCGACAATTGACGAAACAGCTAAAGTCAATTACAACTTCCCCTTCACCGGTAAATCCTATATCGGTTTTAAGCAGGCAATAGCCATTAAAGAATCTCAGGGGCTTTATAAACTTATCAATCGCTTTGGTTACATGGGCAAATACCAGTTCGGACGAAGCGCCCTGCGATCAGTAGGGATTACTGACACAAAAAACTTCCTCAACAACCCGAGCCTTCAGGAACGTGCTTTTAAAGCGCTTCTTTCCAAAAATAAATGGGAGCTTCGCAAAGAAATAGCACAGTTTGACGGTAAGGTAGTAAAAGGTATAAAAATAACCGAATCAGGTTTATTGGCAGCTGCACACCTTGCGGGAGCCACATCGGTTAAGAACTTCCTGCGGACAAACGGCAGAAAAGGTTTTAGGGATGGTTTTGGAACATCCCTAAAAACATACATAAAAAAATTTGGCGGGTATGATACTTCCAACATTGTACCTCATCCTGAACCAAGAGTGAAATTATAAAAGCTGGCTTTATGCCGGCTTTTTTAAATTTGCTATGGGTTCAAGAATCTTTTTAACCTCGCATAATCGTACCATTTCATCCTCAAGTAGTTTGCGTATTTTCTTCTTCAACCTTATGCTTCGGCCATTCCGCAGTTTAATATAAACCGTTTCTGAAAGTTGCACAGCGTGCCTGTGCTGTAGTTCTTTAAGATAATCGCCAAAGGTAATACCGGGAAGTACTTCGTCAGTATAGGCATCATGTACAAGGATATGTTTGCTTACGATATCCTGCAGCTTCATCGAAAGGTTTTGTGCCCGCCGGTACGCTTTAAGGAGCTTTATTTTTTCAGCCTTACTGCGGGGGCTGCTATAATATACATATACGGCCAGGGTTATCAGTACAGCTGTACCAATTAGTATTTCGGGGAGAAAGGTCATGGGCGGCAAAAAATTTGCCGAAATTTAGTGAAATTAAATTGTAAGGCTACATCTATTTATCTTTATTTTAAATATTTACATTATGCTTAGCAGTTTTTACCTGTTTTACATAAAGCCTCCTCAGCACAATAAAACCTATTATTCCTGACATAGCTGACGCTGCCAGTACAGCAAATTTAGCTTCATTTTGCAAAGCGGGCTCATTGAACGAAAGAAGCGCAATAAATATCGACATTGTAAAGCCAATGCCTCCCAGGAAGCCAAGTCCGGCTACATGTCCCCAGCCTGTGCGTGAGGGCAGTTGCGCAAACTTCAGCTTTACCGATAGCCAGGAAAATAAAAAGATTCCTGCCGGCTTACCGATAAATAATCCTAATACAATTCCGAGCCCAAGGTTGCTGGCAAGCCCTTCAACCATACCTTCTGCAAACGTAATGTTACAATTTGCAATGGCAAAAATGGGCATTATTAAAAAGTTTACAGGTTTGGTAAGTGCATGCTCCAATTTTTCAAGGGGCGACTCCGTAGCATCAGGCGTAGTGGGTAGTGTTAGCGCGGTGAGCACGCCCGCAATGGTGGCATGTATACCTGAGTGGTGAATAAAATACCACATAACCATACCCGGAATGATGTAAAAGAAGATATTCTTTATTCCAATCCTGTTAAAGATAAGGAGCAGGACAAATACCCCGCTACCATATAATAAATTTATGTAATGCAACTCAGCCGAATAAAAAATAGCGATAACAAGTATGGCCATTAAATCATCAACAATCGCAAGTGCTGCAAGAAATATCTTAAGGCCCGTAGGTACTTTATTGCCTAACAGTGATAATATACCGAGCGCAAAAGCAATATCGGTAGCCATAGGTATGCCCCAGCCGCCCGAGACAGATGTACCGTTATTAAAGAAACTATATATAAGTGCAGGGATTAATACACCTCCTACTGCTGCCAGTACAGGGAGGGCTGCCTGTTTTACTGATGAAAGCTCCCCCTCAACAATTTCCCGTTTTATTTCGAGTCCTACAAGCAGGAAAAATATGGCCATAAGCCCGTCATTTATCCATAGCAGCACAGGATAGCGGAGGTGTACTGCATCATTTTCAATACCGACCTGATAGTTCAATAATTCAATAAACCCTTTGCCCTCATTTGTATTGGCTATAAGTAATGATATAGCCACACATATAAGAAGGATGATACCTCCTGCCGATGTTGATTTAAAGAAATCACCAAATGTCCTGAGATTAATGAGTTTTGCCATAGTTACAAATTTAAGCCCTTAAGGTTAATAATCCTAATTAGGTGATAGTAACAAATTAAAGCTTACTATTTTTGCTTATGGATTCTTTACTATCTGTATGTAGGTTATTTCTGAGGCTGGGCGTAACAGCCTTTGGCGGGCCTGCTGCCCATATTGCTATGATGCGCTACGAAGTTGTAAAAAAACGGCAGTGGATGGATGATGCAAGATTTATTGACCTTGTAGGTGCCACCAGCCTTATACCCGGCCCTAACAGTACGGAGCTAGCGATACATATAGGCAAAGAAAGAGCTGGCCGGAAAGGTTTACTGGCAGCCGGTTTTCTGTTTATTGGCCCGGCAGTGCTAATTACAGGAGTAATAGCCTGGCTTTATAGCAAATACGGTACTCTTCCGTCTGTGCAACCTTTTATTTATGGCATTAAACCGGCTGTTATTGCTATAATTTTGCTGGCTGTTTATCCTCTTGCCCGTGCCTCTGTTAAGAACCTTACACTTGGTTTACTGGGCTTGGCGGCTCTTATATTGGCTCTTGCAGGTTTTCCTGAAATAGCTGTGATGTTTGGCCTGGGGTTGTGCTATGCCCTCTACCGTAGTTTAGGCAATGCTTCTTTACCCGGCATATTGCCTATACCACTTGCAGCAGGGATATCTAATACCAAATTGTTTCTGGTTTTTGTTAAAATAGGTTCGGTTCTTTATGGCAGTGGCTATGCGTTGTTTGCTTTTATTGATGAAGAACTTGTTACAACGGGAGTGTTATCCCGCCAGGTCTTAACAGACGCTATTGCAGTGGGGCAATTTACACCAGGACCTGTATTTTCATCTGTAACTTTTATTGGTTATCAGGTAAACGGCTTTTGTGGTGCTTTAGTTTCAACTGTTGGCGTTTTCCTGCCTTCTTTTGTATTTGTAGGGCTCTTAGGAACACTATTGCCGTTCCTTAAAAAGTATATTTTTTTCAGTCATTTCCTCTCTGCAGTAAATGTTATATCTGTAGCAATAATTGCGGCAGTTTGCTGGCAGTTGGGGACAGAGAGCATTACTGACTGGAAAACAGCCTTTATTGCAATAACCTCTTTTGTACTACTGTTAGTTTTTCCTAAAATAAACAGTGCTATAGTAATACTTGTTGGTGCTGTAGCCGGCTACCTGTTAAACTTTATCGGTTAAAATTTGTGGATGATAAAAATGCACGGCCTGTTGTGCAGATCAGGCTTTTCTTTTTTCCACTGCGCTACGGTTTTGGTCTTAATGTATTCAGTGGGCAGTGTAATAT
>JAEWKB010000050.1 GCA_023386255.1 Bacteroidota bacterium | reverse complement strand
GCCCCAGCCGGAGTACATCTGGTTGATGTCAACTTCCTTACGCGATTTGGTAAAGATGTTCACCAGCAGGTCGGGCCTCTCGCTCTTGGTATAGCCTTTCCTGGTAAACTCCTCATCAACAGCACGCATAATCCTCTTCTTGTCCAGGTCAGAAATATCCGCCTTATCTATTCCTTCTTTAAAAAAGGCATAGGTTTTGTAACCTGTAAACACAGCATTGTCATCATAATCTGAAGCAACCCTTACCGAGCTGCACGAAGTAATAACAGCTGTAATGAAAAACAACGATAGCAATTTTATAGATTTCATAATTCAAAAAGTTAATTATTCTATAGAAGGAGATATTTGCACCGGCTACGGCAATTAACTTTACTGAAGTATTAGCCTAGCAAAGCATCATCAACTTTGTTGGGTAAGGTTACCTTAAGCAGCGGCTGGCTTTCCATGGCACGTTTTATGGCAAAAATAGCCTCATCGTTCCTGGCCCAGCTCCTCCTGGCAATACCATTGTTTACATCCCAAAAAAGCATTGATTGCAAGCGCCTTGATGCATCGGTAGAACCATCAAGAACCATACCAAATCCGCCGTTTATAACCTCCCCCCAGCCTACTCCGCCGCCGTTGTGAATGCTCACCCATGTAGCTCCGCGGAAGCTGTCGCCAATTACATTATGTATGGCCATATCAGCGGTAAAACGAGAGCCATCATATATGTTCGAAGTTTCACGGTAAGGCGAGTCGGTACCCGACACATCATGATGGTCGCGGCCTAATATTACGTAACCTATTTCACCATTAGCTATGGCTTTATTAAAAGCTTCTGCAATTTTTATACGGCCTTCGGCGTCGGCATAAAGTATGCGTGCCTGCGAGCCTACAACAAGCTTATTTTCCTGCGCACCTTTTATCCAGCGGATGTTATCTTCCATCTGCTGCTTTATCTCGGCAGGTGCTGTTGCAGCCATTTCTTCTAATACTGAAGCCGCAATAGCATCAGTTTTAGCTAAATCTTCAGGCTTGCCCGAAGCACACACCCAACGGAACGGCCCAAAGCCATAGTCAAAGCACATAGGCCCCATAATGTCCTGAACATAGCTCGGATACTTAAAGTCGATGCCGTTTGGTGCCATTATATCAGCCCCGGCGCGCGACGCTTCAAGTAAAAAAGCATTCCCGTAATCAAAGAAGTAGGTGCCTTTAGCCGTGTGCTTATTTATAGCGGCGGCCTGCCTGCGCAGCGACTCCTGCACTTTCTGTTTAAACTGCTCCGGATTTTCAGCCATCATTGTATTGGCTTCTTCAAAGGAAAGCCCCACCGGGTAGTACCCTCCTGCCCACGGATTGTGCAATGATGTCTGGTCACTGCCTAAGTCGATATATAGATTTTCTGTATCAAATTTTTCCCATACATCCACTACATTGCCCTGATATGCTATTGAAACAACCTCTTTAGCTTCTTTAGCTTTTTTAACCCTGCTTACCAGCTCATCAAGATCGGTTATTACTTCATCTACCCAACCCTGGCTGTGGCGCGTGGTAACGGCTTTAGGGTTAACTTCAGCACATACAGTAATGCAGCCGGCAATGTTACCTGCCTTTGGCTGGGCACCGCTCATACCGCCAAGGCCCGATGTTACAAATACCTTTCCTGCAAGCCCTTCGCCTGCTTTAGATATTTTCCTGCCACCGTTAAAAACCGTTATAGTAGTACCATGTACAATTCCTTGAGGGCCTATGTACATGTAGCTCCCTGCGGTCATCTGCCCATACTGCGTTACGCCCAACGCATTAAATTTCTCCCAGTCATCCTGCTTAGAATAATTGGGTATCATCATCCCGTTGGTTACCACTACCCTTGGCGCGTCTTTATGCGATGGGAACAGGCCCATAGGGTGCCCGCTGTACATAACCAGCGTTTGCTCATCGGTCATTTCGCTCAGGTACTTCATAGTGAGCCTGTACTGCGCCCAGTTGCTAAAAACCGCACCATTGCCACCGTAGGTAATAAGCTCATGCGGGTGCTGCGCTACAGCATAGTCCAGGTTGTTCTGTATCATCAGCATAATGGCTTTAGCCTGTTCGCTTTTACCGGGATACTCACTTATTGGCCTGGCATACATTTTATAATCCGGGCGGAGGCGGTACATATAAATACGGCCGTATTTCTCCAGTTCATCGCTAAATTCTTTTATAAGCTCTGCATGGTGCTGCGGCTCAAAATAGCGCAGTGCATTGCGTAGCGCCAGCTTCTTTTCTTCTGCCGATAAAATCTCCTTACGCTTCGGCGCGTGGTTTATAGCCGGATCATAAGGCTTGGGTTGTGGTAAAACGGAAGGGATGCCTTCCTGTATTTGTTCGTGAAATGTCATATATTTAGTATTCAGTGTTCAGTGTTCAGTGTTCAGCCGGCGTACTGCCAACCGGTTACTGAGTACTGATCACTTTTTAAAAGTTCCTGTTTTTTTATCATACCCGTACGGGCAGTGGCGGCATCCGCTTTTGCAACAGTAGCCCCGCCTTAAATGAAATGTTTCGGTAAATACCTTGTACCCTTCGGGCGTAAGGTAATAATCTTCACCTTCAGTTAATTTATTGTCAGAATTATTGCTGTACATACCCGCAAATTTATGAACTTTACATGTAATGAGAATTATAGCATTTAAATATTTAGTCCCAAAAGGCTTTGCAGGACTTACGCTCTACCCGTTCATTATTTTAAGGAATAAAAAGCTTAAATATAACCAGAGGCTGCTTAACCACGAAAAGATACACCTGCGCCAGCAGGCCGAAATGCTTGTCCTGCCGTTTTACTTTTGGTACTTTGTGGAATATATAGTAAGGCTGATACAATACCGCAACAGGCACAAGGCTTACCGTAACATCAGCTTTGAGCGGGAAGCATATTTACATGAAAATGATACTGATTACCTCGGCTATCGACAGTTTTGGAATTTCACAAAATTTTTGTAGTATAATATTTTCTTTTACAAGCTGCCCGTCCTACAGTACTAAAAATAATATACATTTGTTACACTAACCAAAACAAACAATTTTATGGAATGGAACATTTGGGCAGTTGTAGTAGCCGCACTGGTTACTTTGCCAATAGGATTCATTTGGTACAACCCTAAAGTTTTCGGCACCATCTGGATGCGCGAATCAGGCATGACCGAAGAAAAAGCCAAAGGGGCTAATATGGCTAAAGTATTTGGACTAACAATACTTTTTTCGTTTATGATAGCCTTTATGCTGCCGCAGATAGTAATACACCAGGTGGGCGCAATGCAGCTCATTGGCGGTGATGTTACCAATGCCTTGCCGTCTTACCACGCATTTATTAATGATTATGCCAACCATCACCGTTCTTTCGGGCATGGGGTGCTGCACGGGGCTATGACTGGTATATTCCTGGCGCTGCCAATAGTAGGGATCAATTCATTATTCGAAAGGAAAAGCGCAAAATATATCTTTATCAACGCGGGGTATTTCATAGTATCACTGGCTGTTATGGGTGGCATTATTTGTGCATGGAAATAAAATATTAATATACGGAAAATCTCCTGCGGGAGATTTTCCTCTTTCATTGTGGCTTCAAACTACTCTTTTAAAATCTTTACATCTGCCGATGATCTTCCTGATGGGTGGAAGGTATTGTCAGCAAAAAATATATTCCTTTCTCCGCAGTACCTTGCTGTGCTTGATAAAGCAGCACCGCCCAACATGCGATGTCATTTTATAGGGCTGTTCAATAATAGTCGGTTATGCGGCATAGCCCTGGCTCAATACATCAATTTAAGCCACGTTGATACTTTTGTACTTAAACAGCGAAGATTTTCTGTTAAGGATTATCTTTTTAAAAAGTTCTCATCGCACATCATTGTTATAGGCAACAATACTCTTACAGGACAAAACGCGTACCTGCTTAACAGTAACATTACCGAAACATTGGCTTTATCACTTTTTCGGCAAGCCCTTGAAGAACTGAGAAAACAATACAGAAAAAAGTGCATTTACGTCAATCTCCTTGCTATAAAAGATTTTAATGCTGAAGAGCTTCCTGATTTTAACGCCGCCGGATATAATGGCTACTTCCGCTTCTGTACCCAACCCAACATGATATTCAGCATCAGGGAGCACTGGCGTTCAGTTGAAGATTATCTTGCCGACATGAACACCAAGTACCGCACGCAGTACAACCGTGCGCGCAAAAAAGCTGAAGGTATAGAAAAATGCAAGATGACATTAGATGATATTAAAAAACATAGAAGCCGCATACATGAACTATACCTTACCGTAGCACAAAATGCTTCTTTCAATACGTTCCACCTGCCGGAGGACCACTTTGAAATTTTTAAGGAGCAGCTTGGCGATAACTTCCTTTTCTATGGTTATTTTATGGAAGGTAAGCTTATAGGCTTTAGCACACTTATAAAGAACGGGCAGGATATGGACACCTACTTTTTAGGATATGATGACAATGTACAAAAAGAAAAGATGCTATACCTGAACATGCTGTATGACATGGTTGCCTATGCCATAAAAAAACAATTTAAGCATGTGATTTTTGCACGTTCGGCCATGGAAATAAAAAGCTCTGTAGGCGCCAAAGCTGAACAAGTATATGGCATGATTAAGCATACCAACCCGTTACTGAACCTTTTCATGGAACGCTTATTTTCCTATTTCGACCCGAAGATTGAATGGAAGGAGCGCAATCCGTTTAAATAAGGCCTTCGGGTACAGCCACCTTCATCTGTTTGGGCAGTATCTTTATGTCAAGTTTGCTTTCTTCGCCGCAAAACTCACCGTCAATCTGAAAGTAAACCGGCACATTAGTAGTTATCTGTGCTTCATCAGTAGATATTATCTCTACATCCTCTTCGCTTTCAACTGGTATATTGCCTGAAAGTATCTTGCTGATTACTACCAGGTCAAGATTCTTAAGGATTACGATCTCAAATTTGCCATCGTCCATTTTACCTATAGGGTTAATGGTTACACCCGTACCATACCTGTTGGTGTTGGCTATAACCACCATTTTTGCATCGGCCTCCGTAGTGGTTCCGTTGGCTTTTATAACAGCATGAAAAGGTTCCTGGCCGCTGGTTAACGTAGTTACTGCCTGCAGCGCATAACCTAACTTACCGCGTATATTGCTGTTCTCATAATTCTTTATAAGCTCAGCGTTAAGGCCAATATCACTAAGGTGGAGGCTCTTTTTGCCGTTAATGCTCACCATGTCCATCTCAATATATTGGTTACGGAAAGCTATCTTTAGGTTTTCTTCAAGTGCTCCGGGAAGGTTAAGGTCTACTGACAAACCGTTAGCCGACCCTGCCGGCAGCACACCAATAATTACATCATGGTGCTGCAGTGCCTCGGCTGCCATTTTTATGGTACCGTCGCCCCCAGCCACAAGTATCCGCTCAGGCTTATGCTCTTCGTATAATTTCTTCAGAGCCGCTTCATCGCCGTCGCCTGTGGTGTTGTACTCAATAAGTGTTACGCCCTCTTTTTTGGCAAAATCCTGTGTGGCTTCAATAAGTGCCGATTTATCATTTCCGCCGGCTATGGGGTTTACAACAAACAGAAATTTCTTTTGGGAACTCATTAGGAAAATTTTTTATTTAAAAGTAGTAAATTGTAGTACCAAACTTCTTAGCAAAACCCTAAATTTTGATGAAGCCCATAATAAAATTGTATCGCGGATATGCCAACGAGGGAGAACTGATAGTTTTTGGCCACCTGTTCAGGCCCAACACCGCCAACAGTTATGAATTTGAAAAGAAACGTTTTAAAAACGCCCGTTCTATCATAAAGATGTTCCGGGTACAGACTATACCTAATGCCGAGGTATTCCTGGAGCTTAACGGAAAAAAAATACATACCAAAACTCTTGATGACGGCTATTTTAAATTCTGCATACCGCTGAAAGAGCAATTAGGCTATGGCTGGGCTGACTATTATGTGGGTACCTACTGTAGTGATGGAAAAGAGATACGTGAAAAGGGATCTTACATACGCCCTCATGAGGGTAACCTGGGATTTATAAGCGATATTGACGACACGTTCCTGGTTTCGCACACGCGTAACTTTTTCAAGAAGCTGTACATATTGCTATGGAAGAATATTAATGACCGTAAGATATTTGAAGATGTGGTGCCGCATTACAAGGCCCTGAGTACTGCAGGAAGGAACAATAAAGAGGAACGGAATGCTTTCTTTTACGTATCGAGCAGTGAGTGGAACCTCTATAACTTTATTGTAAAGTTTACTGAGAAGCACGAGTTGCCACGGGCTGTATTGCTGCTAAAGGACATAAAGACCAGCCTGATGGATTTTTTTGTAACCGGCCGCGGCAACCATAATCACAAATTTGATAAGATAAAGCACATACTGGAGTTTTATCCGCACCTGCATTATATACTTTTGGGTGATGACTCACAGCAAGACCCTTTCCTGTATGAAGACATCTGCAAGATATTTCCGGTTACAGTAAAGGCAGTTTACATAAGGCAAACTTCATCCGGAAAAAAAGAAAAAGCTTTAACAGCTATGAAAAACATGGAATCTATGGGTGTGGCAACATGCTATTTTAAAGATAGCAGCGAGGCCATAGCGCATTCAAAAAGAATTGGGATTACACAATAATAAATAACAATTAAACAAAAAGAGCATGAAAAAAGTAGCAATCATGGCAGGCATGCTGGCGGTAATGCTGGTTTCCTGCAAAGACAACAAAACCGAACCTACAGCACCGGACCCGGCACCAACACCGGCACCTGTAGAAAACCCTGAGCCAACCCCTACGCCTGAACCGCGTACTGAAGGGACAACCACTACTACAACTACCACCACAACTGTAGAGGAAAAAGATGGTACATCAGTAAATATTAATGGTGACGGGGTAGATTTTAAGAGCAAGAACGGCGATAACGAAAGCAATGTTACGCTGTCGCGGAAACAGACTTCGGTTGAAGTTAAGAGGGATTAAGCATTTGAGATGTCATTCTGAGCGTAATGCAATGAAGTGAAGAATCTCATGACCAAACAAGAGATTCTTCCTTCGTCAGAATGACAAAATGTATATGTATAGTCTTTTTATGCTTTTTCAAGCTCTTCCTGCACGGTTTCCCACTCGGCCAGCAGATTATCCAGCTCCTGCTTTTTCTTTTCATAAGCAGTAAAAAAAGAGGCATCGGCCATCAGCTTTTCATAATCAGAAGCCAGGCGCCTATCATCATGCTGAATATCTTTCTCCAGCTGCTGTATCTGGCTTTCAATCTTGCTTAACTTATTCTGCAGTGCCTTGTTTTTCTTCTGGTCTTCGTATGATACAGGGGCTTTTACTTCTTTAGGCGTTTCCTTCTCCACATCGCGCTTTTCAACTTCGCGCATGTTCTGCAGGTTACGCTGCTCCAGGTAGAAGTTGATGTCGCCAAGGTATTCCCTTATCTTCTGGTCTTTGAACTCATATACAATATTGCTCATGCCTTGCAGGAAATCCCTGTCGTGCGATACAAGCAGCAAAGTACCCTCAAACTTCTGCAGGGCGGCTTTTAAAACGTTTTTAGACTTGATATCAAGGTGGTTTGTAGGTTCATCCATCACAAGCACATTTATGGGCTGTAAAAGCAGCTTACAAAGTGCCAGGCGGTTCCGCTCCCCTCCCGATAGTACTTTTACTTTCTTCTCCACATCATCACCCCTGAAAAGGAATGCCCCAAGCATATCCCGCACCTTTGAGCGATTAGTATCATTTGCCGCATTTTCCATGGTTTCCAGCAGCGTTATTTCCCCATCAAGATATTCAGCCTGGTTCTGCGCGAAATAACCAAGCTGTACATTGTGCCCAAGCTTTATCTGCCCTTCGTAATCAATATCCTTAACAATGGCTTTTATGAGCGTAGATTTCCCCTGCCCGTTCTGGCCCACAAAAGCAATTTTACTGCCGCGCTCTACCAACAGGCTGATGTCTTTCAAAATGGTTTTGTCACCATACTTCTTGGTTACGTGTTCGGCTTCCACCACCACGCGGCCGGGAGTTATAGATACAGGAAACGATATGTTCATTACCGAATTGTCGTCTTCATCTACCTCAATGCGCTCTACCTTATCTAATTTCTTTATTAGTGACTGCGCCATTGATGCCTTGGAAGCCTTTGCCCTGAACTTCTCTATCAGTTTTTCGGTACGCTCAATTTCTTTAGCCTGGTTCTTTTGGGTAGCCAACTGCTTCTCGCGTATCTCTTCACGAAGTACCAGGTATTCAGTATAAGGTTTAGGAAAGTCGTATGCCTTGCCTAAAGATATCTCAATGGTTCGGTTGGTAACGTTATCAAGGAACATTTTATCGTGCGATACTATCACCACAACTCCCGGATAATTGCGCAGGAACTGCTCCAGCCAGATAATACTTTCAATATCAAGGTGGTTAGTAGGCTCATCCAGAAGCAGCACGTCGTTAGACTGTAGGAGCAGTTTAGCCAGCTCTATACGCATGCGCCAGCCGCCCGAAAAAGTATCAGTTAGCTTATCAAAATCTTCACGCTTAAAACCAAGGCCCAACAAAATTTTCTCAGTATCGCCTACATAGTTGTAGCCACCCAATATTTCATAGTGGTGGGTATGGTCGCTAAGGTCTTCTATAAGTTTAGAATATTCTTCGCTTTCATAGTCGGTGCGCGTTGCCAGCTGGTGGTTTATCTCGTCTATCTTCCCTTCAGCATGTTTAATTTCTTCAAACGCCTGGTAGGCCTCATCAAGCACCGTCCGCCCCTTTACAAAATCGATATCCTGTTTGAGGAAACCTATTTTAATTTCTTTTTCAGAAGCAATAACACCCGAATCCGGCTGCAGCTCGCCCGACAGTATCTTCAGCATGGTTGACTTTCCTGCGCCATTCTTGCCTACAAGGCCCACCCTGTCGCCCGCACCCAGGCGGAAGGTTACTTCTTCAAACAAATATGTCCCGCCAAAGGACACCGATAAATTATGAATATTTAGCATTTTTCTCTTCTACGTATTATGTAACTTTGGGTACACCAAAATTTTCTGCAAATGTTAAAAAAAGGTTCCAAACTATATAGTATTTTAACAGGAACTTGCCCGCGCTGCAATGAGGAAAAAATGTATGTTTACAAAAACCCCTACATTCTTACCAAGGTATTCAAAATGCACGAAAGGTGCGGCCACTGCGGACTGAAGTACAAAATTGAGCCTTCATTCTTTTTTGGCGCCATGTATGTAAGCTATGGAGTAGGTATAGCCTTTGCTTTTGCAGCCTTTGTTATCTCATTCTTTCTTTTCGAAAGCGGCCTGAAGACAGCTTTCATTGCCTTTGTTGGTACTCTTGTTTTTTTTATGCCTGTAGTAATGCGCGTGTCCCGCAACATCTGGATGTACTTCTTTT